>NZ_WXWP01000114.1:0-18755 GCF_009904765.1 Vibrio sp. V39_P1S14PM300 | reverse complement strand
GGACACGCTCAGTGCCGGACTCGGCAAGAAAAACTCCTATCGCGCTATCCCCTATATTCAGCGTGGTGTGGATGTGATTTACTCCGTGCTGGAAACCATGATGTTTGTTCATCACAAAAAGCTCAGTAGCAGTTATGGTTACAGTGCCACCGACGTAACCGAGCATCCGCTGTGGCAGATCCTGGTTTCTCTGGTCACCCGTAAATATCCCGACATCATTAAAGTCGTCCGACCAAGCCGGACACCGAATGAGTCTGTCCGGGCTAAGTTTATTAACCGAACGTTTTTCCAATTCCTGCTGCATAAGCAGCGTCTACTGCAAAATTTGCAAAATGGCATCAAGCAGAGTGGCGAACTCGGCCGGATCCAGGCGCAACTGTTGGATGCTCAGGTCGAGTCACTCAATCAGGCCTACCAGAAACATGGGCGAGCCGATGACGCGCTGTGGCAGGTACTTAACGATTACTACAAGAAGCAGCGTCTGTTGCAAATGACCCGCCAGCGCGGCAAAAAAACCGAGGTGAAAGGCAAGTGTGACGCTGAGAACGGTGCGCTGTCGATCGATGAAAGCGCGGAGCTGTTTGCTGAAGCTAAAGTCGAAATCACCAAAAGCTGGGACTTTGGCTGTATCCGTAATGAGCTGACCGGTGCCGCGGCAGCAGGAGCCAAAACCTTGGTCAGTGCCAATATGCACGCCAATTTTGGTACCGGTGGCGGCGCCACGTATCTGAAAGGCGGAGCGGGTAAGCAAGAGCCTAATATTGTTGAAATGCCCGGAGTGAACATCGGTAAAAAGTACACCGACTTTACCGAAGATGAGCTGGAAAACCGCAACGGATTTGTGCCGATACAGCTGATCCCGGGTATTGATCTGGGCGTCAACGCGGTTCTGGCGGCAGAAGCCGGGCTGAGGTTAACCGTAACGCACCAGCTGACGGTCGGCCAGATCATGGCCATGACCAACGAAGCTGAGCTGTTTGTCGGGGCTGAAGTAAAAGCAGAGTATAAAGCCGCACTCAACACCAGTAACATCATGGGCGCAGACGAGGTACTGGCTTTCACCCTGGCGGGAGGTGCTTTTGTGGGTGCGAAAGCCAAAGGTTCGACGTCAATGACGTTCAAGGCGCGTGGTATCAACGCCGTGTCGGGCAAAGTGTCCGGTGAAGTCTCTGCCGGGGTCGGGGTGAACGGCATCATTGAATCGATTGTGCGTGGGTCCGGCGATGTTAAGTTGCGTATGGCGGCCAGCGCTTCAGCAGGTGTGGGCACCGGTGTGGATTTTGACACCACCGTGAATCCGATGCTGCTCAAAGTCATCTTGTGGGATGGCATGTTCCATCACCTGACCACCAAAAACTATCAGCGTCGTCGTGATGCCAAACTGGATCTCAAAGTGAATTCGGTGGTTGTCACGCGTTGTAACGAGAAACTGCAGATGTACATGGGGCAGCTCGATGCCGACCATAAAACACTGGCGGAAGAGTTATGGCGTTTACCGATTGACGCCAGCCTGTCGTTAAAAGGCGGGACGTTAACCCTCCATGATGAGGTATCAAAGCCACATCAACAGGCCATGGAGCAATACATGAGTTTGCTGGGAGTGGATGGCGTACATGATCTGGACGATGAAGACGAAATGACGAACGCAGAGGCCGGGATCAAGAATCGCGCCCGGGCGCAACACGACGAGGCCAAGCAAGCCAAAAAAGCCATGTCGAAACGCAAAAAGGCCAAGAAAGCGCTAAAAGGGTTGTTGGTACTGCCTCCACACCCGGAAGCCGCGTGATCCTTGCCAACATAGCGGGCCAGAGCCCGCTGTGTTTTTATTGGTTAGCGCTGATAGCGTTTGCGGTATTCTAACGGCGTCATGTCGTTGGATTTTTTAAACAACTCCCTGAAGTAACGCACATCCTCATAGCCTACTTCACGGCTGATGTCTTCAATGGTCTGCTTGGTTTTCTCCAGCTTATCTTTGGCAATGGAGAGCCGAATTTGCTGGATGTACTGGATGGGCGTTTGACCGGTTGCCAGTTTAAATCGTCGCTTCATCTGCCGGTCGCTCAGATGGACTCGTTTACTCAGCACATTGACTGAGAATTCCAGAGTCGGGCTGCTGTGCATCCAGTCTTGCAACTGATGGATCAGCGTGTCGTTATGCTGACGGTACGGAATGAAGTTCGCCAGCGCTTTCTGCTGAACCTGATCGGTATCGCCAAAAATAAACTGGTGGCAGCTTTCACGGACCGACAGGCCAAAAAACTGTTCGACGATCAGCATCATTACGTCGCTGTATCCGCTGATCCCAGAAGTGCAGTAGCGGTTGTTGTCACAGGTGACACGGCGATCCACCTGCAAGCGGGTGTCCGGAAACATATCGCGGAACATATTGGCAAAATGCCAGTGTGTGGTGGCGGTGCGGCTTTCCAGCATCTGTGCTTTGGCCAGCACAAATGCGCCGGAACAAATGGAGACAATTGGAATACCGTGTGACTCGAACTGTTTGAGCCACTCAAGTGTGTCGTCACCCAGAGTCGCCAGATTACTGTCTGGAAACCCGATCGATCCGATCAGCAGGATATCCGTTTGAGTAACCTGTTCGATATCAATGGTGGGCGAGATGATGACGCCCCCCATGCCCCGGATAGGTTGATTGTCCTGAGTGACAATATGGACGACCGGTTCCGGTGCGCCCGCCAGATTCGCAGCAATAGACAAAACTTCGATTGGCCCGGAAATCGATGTTGTGGGTGCATCAGCGAATGCCAGGGCGGTGAGTGTTATAGATTTTCTTTCCACAGGATACCTTATCAAATGGGAGAAACATCCATGCCACCATTCCCTTGGTGCAAAGTGTTTAGAATTATAAATTATGTGACTAATAATATAGTTATTAAGCAGTTTATAAATGGGTTTTATATCTGGTCTGAGTAGTTGATTCAAAAGTGCAATGCAACGTAAGGTGGCTATTCAGAATGCCGGGCGGTTATTTTCTGTTCAGAGACGTATTTTGATAAGTTAAAGGGTCGTGCTTTTGCTGAGGCGTTTTATGTAACTGATACGGTAAAAGGCTGGGATCACACAACATTCACGTTATACTGATACCTTCTTCATATTCTGCGTGAGTTCTCACGTCCGCTCTGAGGTAACACCATGATCAAGCTTAACGATGCCAGCCTGTTCCAACAGCACTGTTTTATCGATAACCAGTGGATCGACAGCGATAACCTTGCGACGTCCACCGTCACCAACCCTGCCAATGCCGAGGTTCTCGGCACGGTGCCCAACCTGACCTGCGCACAGATAGAGGCGGCCATCCACAGTGCACATCAGGCGCATCTGGTATGGAAGCAGACGACCGCTGAACATAAATCCCAAGTACTTTATCGCTGGTATGAGTTGATCATGGACAACCTGGATGATCTGGCGACCATTCTGACCTGTGAGCAGGGCAAGCCATTGGCAGAAGCGCAGGGCGAGATCCGCTACGCTGCCAGTTTCATTCAGTGGTATGCCGAAGAAGCGAAGCGCGCCTACGGCACGATTGTGCCGAGTCATAAGGCCGATGCCCGGATTCTGGTGACCAAAGAGCCCGTTGGAGTGGTAGCGGCCATTACACCGTGGAACTTTCCAGCCGCGATGATCACGCGCAAATGTGGCCCGGCTTTTGCGGCCGGGTGCAGCGTGGTGCTCAAACCGGCGCCGGATACCCCGTTTACGGCGATGGCACTGGCGCAATTGGCGCAGCGGGCGGGTTTGCCTGCCGGTCTGCTACAGGTGATGACCGCGGATGCAGAGCGCATTGGAGAGCGCTTTGCCAAGAATACCAAAGTCCGCAAACTGTCTTTTACCGGCTCGACCCGTGTTGGCAAGCTGCTGATGGAACAGAGCGCCTTCAATGTGAAGAAGCTGTCGCTGGAATTGGGCGGCAATGCGCCGTTTATTGTCTTTGAGGATGCGGATCTCAATGCGGCTGTGGATGGTGTGATGATTGCCAAATTCCGCAATGCCGGTCAAACGTGCGTGTGCGCCAACCGAATTTACGTACATGAAGCCGTGCACGACAAGTTTGTCAAAAAGCTGGTTGATAAAGTTGCCCGGCTTAAGGTCGGTGACGGTCTGACCGGAGCGGATATTGGTCCGCTGATCAATCAGGCCGCGGTTGACAAAGTCCGTCGTCATATTGAAGACGCGGTGGAGAAAGGCGGTCAGATTCAATTTGGTCAACTGAGCGAGCAGGGTTGGTTTGTGGAGCCGCATGTGATCACCGAAATGAGCGATGACATGCTGGTGGCCAGTGATGAAACCTTCGGTCCGTTAGCAGCTATTTTCCGTTTTTCGGCCGAAGAGGAAGTCACCACCCGGGCTAACGCGGTGGAATCTGGCCTTGCCGCATACTGTTATACGCAGTCTCTGTCGCGTGCATTCCGCATGAGTGAGCAACTGGAAAGTGGTATGGTCGGGATCAATGAAGGATTAATTTCAACGGCGGCGGCACCGTTTGGGGGTGTCAAAGAATCCGGTTTAGGTCGTGAAGGTGGCCATCAGGGTCTGGAAGAATTTCTGGAAGAAAAATACACCCTGATGGGCGGGATTCGCTGAACTACTGCGGCTTCTTCTTCTCTTCCAAGGTGACCCATTTAAGAGCGCCATTGGTTTCAAAACTGTTGGCCTCTTTGCACACCATGTAATGGTCACCGACCTGCACAATCGCACCGAGTGAATACGCCTGATCCTGGTAATAGCACACACGTTTGGCGATGTCTGAGCCGTCCAGTGCGACGAGTGGTTTTTCGCCCGGTGTTGTGATGACTTTAGCGGCGGCTACCGGTGCGATCATCATCAATAGTACTGCAAATGATTTGTTCATTGTCTGCCTCATATCCGTTATCTGCTCAATCAAATTTTCTTTGATATCTCGGGAGCATACTTTCATTGCCTAAAATACCACCCTGGTGAATATAGAGCAGGGTTTTATCTCGATTGGCGTGATACCAGTTCAACAAACAGCGCCACATCATCGGGTCATACAGCAAATCGAATTCGACGTCGGTCTGAGCCAGCAGGGCTTGCCAGGTGCGGTAGTCGTCACGATAGAGTTTGCCGAAATGATGTTTGTGGTCGAGGGTGAGAATTTGCGGATGATCCTGCTCACCAAGTTCATGGAATTGGTGGCGCAGATATTCGGTCCCGCCAACACAAGGACAAGTCAGCACCTCGATGCCATGGGGTTTGAGCGTTTTATGCAGATATAAGGAGGTTGCCCCGGTACCAGCCGGTAGCGCCACGACTAACGGTTGTTTGACTTGAAACCGTGCCCAACTGAGGAGCTCCATACCCAACTGACGAACGCCAGCTTCGGCTTCGCGGCTACGTCCACCTTCGGGCACCACCAGGCACTCGTCTCCCGGTTGACGAATCTGCGTAATGTAGTCACGTGGGTGCATCGCTGCAGAGCTGAGTTCACGCACATCCAGGATGTGAGCGCCAAGATCGAGTGCGCCGCGGTAATTGCCGGTTGGACGCTGTTTTTGCCATGGGGCGATATGGTCGACATAAAACTCTAGCTGCCAGCCCTTGATTCGGGCCAGGGCCGCCAGCGAATAAAGCGCGTTTGATTGGGCAGAGCCATAGCAAATCAGCGTGGTGATACCCGGCAAATCCTGCTTCAGCAAAGACATAAATTTGCGAGCCTTGTTACCGCTGAAGTGGCTGTGTAACTGATCGTCCCGTTTGAGAAAAAACGGAATCTGCTCGAAACAGTGCTGGGTTATCGGACTCTGGCTTAGGTTCATTTTGACTTCATGGGATCACAAAAAGCCCAGCATAATAGTACAAATTGAGCAGATTGACATGATCTGGCTTAAGCCTCGGGCACAATCTCCGGGGAATTAACGACAGGCGAACCGAAATCAATTTCAGCCCGGCAGCCTCCATCAACGCGATTGGTCAGATTGAACTGCCAGTGATAACGACGGCAGAGATCATCCACGATAAGTAGCCCCAGGCCATGCCCGTCTTTATTTGGCGTGGTGTCCAGTCCTTCGCCCTGGTCGTCAATCACCAGACTATTTTCAGTGAGGCGAATGTGGATCTCGCCTTGATTTGTTGCCGCAATCGCATTGCGAATCAGGTTACCGACAATCATGTTCATCACGGCGGGCGAGGCTTGAACGTCTGGCTCCGCATCGACGTTTTGATGAATCTGAATGGCTTTCTCCCAGGCCTGATGCGAGTTTTGTTCTACGATCCTGCTCAGTTCGCTGGCGGTAAACATCCGGTAGGGCGTATTGCTTTCATCGCGCTCGTAGCGCACCAGGCCGAGCAGTGCATCGATCATGGTACTCATCTGCAGTGTCGCATCATCGATACGTTGTCGTTGCCGCTGTTGAAACTCCGCATCCTGATTCTTGCTCATCAGTTTTCCGGCCCCTTTGATGATGGTCAGCGGGGTTCTGAGTTCGTGGCTGGCATAACGGGCAAACGCCTGTTCGCGTTTGAGTACGGTATGAATTTCACTTCGATAGCGGTTCATTTCATCGGCTAATGTCTGAAATTCGATGGCGGCACCGGGTTTGATGGTGAAATGGTGGCTGGAGTCCCCTTTATGTCGTTCAAGTTGCAAGGTTAGGTCGTTGATGGGTTCGATCAGTTTTTCAGACAGACGAAACAGCAAAGTACCGAAGATGAACAACATGACTGCCACACAGCTCAGCACCAGGATCCCGGCGAACGTCATCTCCTCTGCACCGAACTCGACAGCGTCGATCTTGGTCAGCAGGATTAACGGTTTTTGTTGCCCATTGGCATAGTAATGTGAGACCAGAACCATCCGCGAGTTCGGATCTTCCCCCACTTCAGCAAGAAAGGTATGTTTTCCTTGGATGTAAGTCCGGTAAGGCTCTGGAACCAGCCTGACATCGTTGTAAGCATCGGTCAGGACATCAATGACGATTTTGCCGTTCTCACCATGCAGGAAACGCGTGGCTGCTTCATCACGGTCAATCTGGATACGTCGTTCGCCCACGCGATCTTCTGACCATTGTAAGGCTGCGAGAAAGATCAGCAGTGTGGCTGCGCCGAGGATCAGTGACACGCCAGAAAAAAACAGTGCCAGTTTGCCGGTCAGTGTTTTGGTGCTGTAGAGAAAAGGGCGCTTCACTACACGTTCTCCAGGCGAAAGCCAATTTTTGGGATGGTGGTCAGCATGGGGACGCTGAATGGCTTGTCGAGCTGATTGCGCAGTTGGTAGATGTGACTGCGTAATACGTCATTGTTCGGTTCTTCTTCGTCCCACAATTTGCGTGCGATCTCCTGACGGGTGACCAGCTCCGGTGCTTTGCTGCACAGCATTTCGAGGATCGTGTACGTGGTTGGGTTCAGCGCCAGCAGTTTGTCATTGCGGTAGGCTTTGCGGGTTTTCTGATCGATCTTTAAACTGCCGAAACTCAGCTCGCAGCTGGCCACTTTGCCATGGTAACGACGGATCAGGGCATTCATGCGAGCTTCGAGAATTTCGAGATCAAACGGTTTGGTCAGATAGTCGTCGGCGCCGTGTTCAAAGCCTTTCAGCATGTCTTGTTTGTTGTCCAGGGCGGTCAGCATCAATACGGGCGTGGTATTGCCCGAATCTCTTAACTTATTGCACACGGTCAGGCCGTCCATTCGAGGCAGCATCAGATCGAGAATGATGATATCGAAATGGTTTTCCATTGCCAGTTGCAAGCCCAGCTCGCCGTTGTCGGCGTAATCAAGCTCCATGTCCATACATTCAAAGTAATCAAACAAGATACCAGCAACTTCGCGGTTGTCTTCCACCAGCAGGATTCGTTTCATGTGTCCAGGGCCCTTTTCTTTTCGCGCGGCTATAGGAACAAAATCAGCGTGAAAAATATGTCGACAACACATCATTCACATCCGGGCAGGTAGGGTAATCCTATTGAAACCGCTCGGATAACCGCTATGACCTACTCAAACGATACGTTACCACGAATTACCCCGCCATGTACCTTATCGGTGATTGTGCCTTTTTATAATGAGGCGGATGTGCTGCCTGTTTTCCATCAACGTTTGACGTGTGTGTTGGATTCACTGCCGGATCGCTGCGAAATTGTCTATGTCGATGACGGCAGTACAGATACCAGCCGTACGTTGGTGGAACGACTGGACCCGGGCAGCAGCCGGGTGACCTGTATCGGTTTGAGTCGTAATTTTGGTAAAGAATCGGCCATGAGCGCCGGACTGGAGCATTGCCAGGGGTTGGCGGTGATCCTGCTTGATGCGGATCTGCAGGATCCACCGGAGCTGATCCCTGTGATGTTGGCGAAATGGCGGGAGGGATACGATGTGGTCAATATGCAGCGTCGCCGACGTTTGGGTGAAAGCTGGTTGAAGCGCACGTCAGCAGCTCTGTTTTATCGCCTGCTCAATACCCTGACGAAGGTGGAAGTGCCAGAGAACGTTGGCGATTTTCGCTTACTCAGTCGCGAAGTGGTTGATCACATTAATACCTTATCTGAACGTAACCGCTACATGAAAGGAATTTTTTCCTGGCCGGGCTTTCGTCAGGCCACCTTGCCTTTTGACCGCGATGCGCGCTTTTGCGGCGAGACCAAATGGAATTACCTCAAACTGCTTGGTCTGGCTGTGGATGGCATCACCTCTTTCTCAATTCGTCCGTTGCGACTGGCGACCATCTTAGGTTCGTTGATTGCACTGTCTGCGTTTGTGTATGGGGCGGTGATTGTTGTGAAAACACTGCTGTTCGGTGACGTCGTTTCAGGCTACCCAAGCATGATGGTGGTGCAATTGGCACTGGGCGGCATTCAACTGCTTTGTATCGGGGTGATGGGTGAATACATTGGCCGAATCTTCATTGAAACCAAGCGTCGTCCGTTGTACATCGTTGAAAGCATTGCTGAACAAAATAGTCACGACAGTGCCAAGCAGGAGAAGCGCGCGTGAAAATCAACCCAATTCACCTGTGGACGCTGTTGATCGCGGCGTTATTGATCCGGCTTTTGTCACTCGGTACGTACCCACTAATGGACACCACAGAAGCACGCTACGGAGAAATGGCACGCCTAATGGTGGAAACCGGTAACTGGCTGACACCGCAGTTTGATTATGGCGTGCCGTTTTGGGGGAAACCGCCGTTGTTCACCTGGATGAGCGCGTCGGGTATTGAATTGCTGGGCGTCAACGAGTTTGCGGTGCGGATGCCTCACTGGCTCGCTGGCGTTTTGGTGATCGTCCTGATGGCCTGGTTTGCGCGTCGGCAGGGATACGATGCGTTGGTGACGGCACTGGTGCTGGCGACGTGTGGCCTGTTTTCCATCGCGGCGGGCGCAGTGATGACCGATATGGCGCTGACGCTGGGGATGACTCTGGCGATGCTCGGTTTTTATCTCTGCTGGCTCGGCGAACGCCGTTGGGGTTACATTGGCTTTGTTGGTCTTGCGATTGGTTTGTTGGCTAAAGGGCCTGTGGTGTTGGTGTTAGTGGGCTTGGCGGTGATGCCATGGCTGTTTTTGCAGCACGGTGTAACGGGCGCCTGGCGAGTCTTGTGGCGACGTTTTCCTTTGATTGGCGGCACGCTGCTGATGAGTGCGATCGCATTGCCGTGGTACGTGCTCGCAGAGCAAGCCACGCCTGGGTTTCTCGATTACTTTATTGTCGGTGAGCATTTCAAACGCTTTGTGGTCAGCGGTTGGCAAGGGGACTTGTATGGCAGCGCGCACGATGAACCGCGCGGGATGATTTGGCTGTTCTGGCTCGCTTCTGCCGCGCCATGGTCTGTGGTATTGCCGGTGATGTATTGGCGTAAGCGCAAGCATGTTCAGATCTGGGCTTGCGAGCAGAAGCAATTACTCAGTTTTCTGGCGTTGTGGCTGGTGTCACCGATGCTGCTGTTTACCATGGCCGGGAATATCCTGCCTGCTTACGTGTTACCGGGTGTGCCTGCGTTGGGGCTGCTCATCGCCATGGTGCTGCGCGGTAGTCGTCAGGAACAGCTTTGGTTTAAAGTGACCGCGGGTGTGGTGCCATTATTCTTGATTGTTGCCGTGGGGTATCTGCACTTCGGGCCATCAGAGAAACGCAGCGACAAAGCCATCTGGCAACTGACCCGCCCCGGAGTAGCAACGTTTTACGTGGGTAAACGCCCGTTCTCTGGTCAGTTTTACAGTCACGGTCTGGCCCGGAAACTCGCCTCGGACACGCCGCTTGAGCAGTACTCGCGAGTACAACTGATTGGCAAAGAAAAAGAGGTCGATCACGTGGTTGCCGAGCAGAAACTGACTTGTGTGGTGGCCTACGCCGCCAAAAGTGGCAGGGCCCTCTATCAGTGCGTGAAACCATCATGATAGTGCGTCGACTGAGTTTCTTCGCGCTGGTCGGTACGTGTGGCTTTGTGGTGGATTCCTTGGTGTTTACCGCTGGTCTGATGTTGTTGCACTTACCACTACTCATGGCACGTACTTTGGCTTTTTTCGCCGCGGCGAGCGTCACCTGGGTTGGAAATCGCAGGCTCACGTTCAGCGATGCCGTTTGTCAGAGCAAGTGGTTACAATGGCGCAAAGCCTTGATGGGCGCAGGGTTGTCTCTAGTGCCGAATCTGACGGTATTTCACGTTGTTGTCACCCTGACGCACAGCTCGCCGTTTGGCACGGCTGCAGCGTTTATCGCCGGAATTGCAGCCGGTATGCTGAGCAATTTCTATTTGTGTCAGCGCTGGGTGTTTGCCTAAGTTAGCGACCCAATAAAAAAAGCCCAGAACAATCTGGTTCTGGGCGGATACAAACATAGGAGTTAATAAGAAAAAGCAGCATAAATCTGTGTAGTGAGCAGTAAGGACAAGCTTGACGGCCGTTAAACTTTCAATGCATTGCTAACTACTCTTAAATAGACCGGACAAACGTCAAACAGTTCCCTTCAAATCGAAAAAAAATCCTATTTTTCTTTGCGCGCAATTTTCACTGATTATTAAGACCTTACCGATATCTGGTCCGACCAATACTCAAAAGTGTGATGTTAATTGCTTGTTAAATAAATGTGCCGCGAGTATATTTCAAACAGTTGTTTAATACGAGTGATTAAAATGGCCCCACGAAACAGTACCAAAGACAAAATTCTGGACGTCGCGGAAGCCTTGTTCGCCGAGCACGGTTTCAATGACACTTCGCTGCGTACCATAACCAGTAAAGCAGGGGTAAACCTGGCGTCGGTGAACTATCATTTTGGCGATAAGAAGACGTTAGTTCGTGCGGTATTGAATCGTTATCTGGAAGCATTTATGCCTGCCGTTCAGGATGCGCTGATTAACCTGAATCTGGATGAAAGCTATGAAATGGCGCAAGTGTTTGAATCTCTGCGCGGTCCGCTCAAGTCACTGAACGATGTGCGCCCAAATGGCACCAGTCGTTTTATGTTACTGATTGGCCGTGGCTATACTGACGTGCAGGGGCATCTGCGTTGGTTTATTACCACGCGTTATCAGGATACGCTGAAACTGTTTACCGATTCAGTTTTGAAAGCCAACCCGCGTCTGACGCAAGAGACGTTGTTTTGGCGTTTGCACTTTACGTTAGGAACCTGCGTATTCACCATGGCCTCGAGTAAGGCGCTGGCGGAAATTGCAGAGAACGATTTTGGTCAGAAGGTGGACCCCAAAACGGTGGTTGACCAGTTGATCCCATACCTCGCAGCCGGCGTGGCTGTCGAATAGAACTTTGAACAGATAACAAAAGTATAAAAGGGCGTAGGCCCTTACCTGTGAACAAAAGGATCTGATTATGTGCTCTCTACGAAGAAAATGGATTAGTGACCCGGCATTCAAACTCTTCAAGAAAGTGTTGCCTCCGTTGTCCAGTACGGAGAAAGAGGCAATGGAGGCGGGTAGTGTCTGGTGGGATGGTGAGCTGTTCTCGGGATCACCTGATTTCACCAAGCTGCACCAATACCCAAAACCGACGCTGACCGCTGAAGAGCAGTCTTTTATGGACAATGAACTGGAAACCCTGCTGACCATGCTGGATGACCATAAAATTGTTAAAGAAGACCGTGACTTGCCGAAAGAAGTGTGGGAATACCTGCGGAAAGAACGTTTCTTCTCACTGATCATTTCCAAAGAGTATGGTGGCCGTGAGTTTTCTTCTCTGGCGAACTCGACCATCGTGTCACGCATTGCGACCCGCAGCATCAGCACGGCGGTGACCGTGATGGTGCCGAACTCTTTAGGTCCGGGTGAGCTGTTGTCTCATTATGGTACTCAGGAGCAGAAAGATTACTGGTTGCCTCGCCTAGCCGACGGCACCGATATTCCATGCTTTGCGTTAACTGGCCCAGAGGCGGGTTCGGACGCTGGTGGTATTCCGGATCAGGGTATCGTGTGTTACGGCACACATGAAGGAAAAGAAGTACTCGGTATCCGTCTGAACTGGAACAAGCGTTACATCACCTTAGCGCCAGTGGCAACCGTGCTGGGCCTGGCTTTTAAAATGTACGATCCGGACAATTTGCTGGGCGACAAGAAAGAGCTTGGCATCACCTGTGCGCTCATCCCGGCAGACCACGAAGGTGTGATCATCGGCGAGCGTCATGATCCGCTGGGTCTGGCATTTATGAACGGCCCGACGCGTGGCGAAGATGTGTTCATTCCAATGGACTGGCTGATTGGTGGTCAGGAATACGCGGGTAAAGGTTGGCGTATGCTGGTGGAGTGTCTGTCAGCAGGACGCGGTATTTCCTTGCCAGCACTGGGTACGGCGATTGGCCACCTGACGTCGCGCACCACTGGTGCGTACAGCTATGTGCGTAAACAGTTTGGCATGTCGATTGGTAAGTTCGAAGGTGTGGCAGAGGCGCTGGGACGCATCGGTGGTCTGACTTACCTGCTTGAAGCCACCCGTACCCTGACGACCACATCGTTGGATCTAAAAGAGAAACCAGGGATTGTGACGGCAATTGCCAAATACCACATGACAGAAATGGCGCGCACCATTTTGAATGATGCGATGGACATTCACTCAGGTCGTGCCATTCAGGATGGCCCGATGAATTACCTGGGTACCCATTATCTCGGTATTCCGGTTGCTATCACGGTGGAAGGGGCAAACATTCTGACCCGTAACCTGATGATCTTTGGTCAGGGAGCGACCCGTTGTCACCCATACGTATTGAAAGAGATGGAAGCGGCGGCAAATCCGGATGAGAAACAAGGGGCGGATGAGTTCGATAGCCTGCTGTTCAAACACATTGCTCACGCGACTAAAAATACACTGGGCGCATTTGGTGCCGCTCTGACCGGGTCCTACTTCGTCAAAGCGGATATGAGTGGCCCGACGAAGCCATATTACCAGGATTTGACGCGTCTGAGCCGGGCTCTGGCGGTCAGCGCGGACTTTGCCATGCTGACTCTGGGTGGCGAACTGAAACGCAAAGAGATGATCTCAGCGCGACTGGGGGATGGTCTCAGCTACCTGTATATGGCGTCTGCAACGCTGAAGAAATACGAAGATGAAGGTCGCCAGCAGCAGGATCTCGATTATGTTCACTACGCGATGCAGCATTGTTTCTATCATGCGGCTAAATCGCTACAAGAGGCGTACACTAACTTCCCGAATAAAGCAGCGGGTCGCTTGCTTAAACTGCTGGTGTTCCCACTGGGTAACCACTTTGAGCGTCCAAATGATGATCTGTCTGTTAAACTGGCAGAGAGCCTGATGACACCGGGTGCACACCGTGACCGTCTGACTCACTTGTGCTACATCGGCCAGGACGCGGACGACAGTGTCGGTTTGATGGAGCGGGCTTTCCTCGCGATGTACGGAGTGAAATCTCTGGAGCGTAAACTGATGCGTGCGGCGAAAGACGGTAAAGTAGCGCGTAAAGGACTGCTGAAAGATCGTCTGGAGCAGGCTTTGGAACAGAATGTACTGACTCAGAAAGAAGTGGATCAGATTTTGGAAGCCGATACGCTGCGCTATCAGGCGATTCAGGTTGACCACTTCAGTCATGACTTTAGTGAAGTCCTGACGCAGGAGACGAGTAACAAACCGAAACTGAACAGTGTCGCCTGAAAGTAAGCGTCACGAGCATCTGAAAAAGGCACCCGATAGGGTGCCTTTTTGTTTTATTGCCCCCAGATCTCGTGGACAAATTGTGGGTAGTCAACAAAAGGGTTGCGGTTGCCCTGGAAAGTGTATGCCGCATCGTTGCGATCCCGCTCTTTCTGGCTGACCGGATCTTGTTGATGCCAATCAACCAGCATGCTCAGGAACCAGTCTTCGTAGACTTTGTCCGAGCTGCCATCTAAGACGGCGTCGCCATAACTGCTGTTGTTCTCCCAGCCGGCAATCACGTTCTGATAGCGGGTTGCCATATAGAAGTACGCTCGGGCGATGTCACCTTTAAACTCATCAATCGGTTCAAAGACGGTACCGTTGTAACCGAGTTCCGTTTTGGCACTGCCAAGTTTCGAGCCGTTAGCAGAGGTGTAGGACGCACTGCTGACTTCGCCGTAAGGGTAACTGCTGCGCTTGGCGTTAACGTAGCCATCGGTTGGAAAAATGTGGTGCACGTCGGTGTTCATCGGTGCGACAGCGCCGCCAAACCAACTGCGTGGGAAGGCGTGCTCGCGATTATAACAATCGCCTTCACCGCGGTAGGTGCCACATTGGTCATTGCCAGCAGTGTAGGTATAAGGGTCGTTGGCTGCGGGATTTTCCGAATACACGTCCAGTATGGAGCTGTCTTGCTCATAGTACGTATCGCGCTCATTATTGATGTAGAAGGTCCACAGTGCACTGTAGCTTTGGTCGTTATGGCTGTTAATGATGTTATACAGCTCAGTTTTCAACGCGTACCCAGTCAGGCCTTCTGCACTTTGATAGTAACTGGAGAGATTATCCAGCCCGCCGCTGCCATTGTCGCCGCTTCCCCCATTATCGCCATCACTGTTGCTAGCGGGAGCAAAATCATCAATGTATACCAGCTCCTGACCATCAAAACCGGTTTGGTCATAAAAGCGCAGCCCGACCTCAATATTGCCGTCACTGCTGGCGGTGTAACTGTGGCTCAATTGTTGCCATTCACCCGTGATAGCTGGGTTGGTGTAATTCTGATAGCCGTCGACATAAAGGCGCGCTGCCACATGTCCTTCGGTATGGTAAACCCGGACGCTGAAGTCGTATTGTTGGCCGGCTTGCACGGCGACGCTCTGGCGAAAATCGGTGGCACTTTGGGTGGTGGTGGTGACGTTCAGCGCGGCTGCTCGTGAGCCCGAAAAGAGAGGTTGAAAAGTGTCGGTCACTGTAATGCCGGAATCGATCACGCTCCAATGATCGGGTGAACCGTTGGTCCACTGTTCGAAGTCTCCGTTGGCGACCGCCGCGAGAGCAGTTGGTGCCAGTGCCGATAACAGCAAGCCAGAGAGCAGAGGCGAGTAATGCATAGTATATCCTTACGTTGATTATTATTGTTGCCAAACCAATCTGGCACATGAATGTGAATATTTGAATAAAATCAGTAACAACACCTATTTTTTGGAAGCGGCGATCAAAAAATAAACATGTTGCTTGAACACAAACCGGTCACCAGAGCTGACAAAGCTGTCTATACTGGGCGGAAAAGCTCTGGGTGGGGACACGAATCCGGATTAAAGTGCTCCAACCACTTGCTATTTCTGAGCAAATTTACAGAAATTAGATGAGATTTCGTGTCGAACCTTTTATCCTAGCGGGGATTTTTTAAGGAAGTTGAATATGATCATCAAACCTAGAATTCGCGGATTTATCTGTACCACAACTCACCCGGTGGGTTGTGAAGCAAACGTAAAAGAACAAATTGCTTACACGAAAGCACAAGGCCCAATCAAAAACGCGCCAAAGCGTGTACTGGTGGTCGGTGCGTCAAGTGGTTACGGTTTATCCTCACGTATCGCTGCGGCATTTGGTGGCGGTGCTTCAACCATTGGTGTGTTTTTCGAAAAAGAAGGCACAGAGAAAAAACCAGGTACCGCTGGTTTCTATAATGCGGCTGCATTTGAAAAGCTGGCGCATGAAGAAGGCCTGTACGCGAAAAGCGTCAACGGCGATGCTTTCTCCCATGAAGCAAAACAGAAAGTCGTGGATCTGATTAAAGAAGATCTGGGCCAGATTGATATGGTAGTGTACTCACTGGCTTCACCAGTGCGTAAGATGCCGGAAACCGGTGAACTGATTCGTTCATCATTAAAACCGATTGGTGAAACGTACACTTCAACGGCGGTTGACACCAACAAAGATGTGATCATTGAAGCCAGCGTAGAACCAGCTACTGAGCAAGAAATAGAAGACACCATTACAGTAATGGGTGGTCAGGACTGGGAATTGTGGATTAATGCGCTGTCTGACGCAGGTGTTCTGGCAGAAGGTTGTAAAACCGTTGCTTACAGCTACATCGGTACTGAACTGACCTGGCCTATCTACTGGGATGGTGCACTAGGCCGTGCGAAGATGGACCTGGATCGCGCCGCAACAGAACTTAGCGACAAGCTTTCGGCTATCGGCGGCAGCGCTAACGTAGCGGTACTGAAATCGGTTGTCACTCAGGCGAGCTCGGCAATTCCTGTGATGCCACTGTACATCGCGATGGTATTCAAGAAAATGCGTGAAGAAGGCGTACACGAAGGGTGTATGGAGCAGATCTACCGCATGTTCAGCCAGCGTCTGTACAAAGAGGATGGCAGCGCGCCGGAAGTGGATGACAAAAACCGTCTACGTCTGGATGACTGGGAACTGCGTGATGACATTCAACAGCACTGCCGCAACCTGTGGCCACAGATCACCAGTGAAAACATCAAAGAGCTGACAGATTACGTGGAATACAAAGAAGAGTTCCTTAAGCTGTTCGGCTTTGGTGTCGAAGGTGTGGATTACGACGCAGACGTGAATCCAGCCGTTGAAACCAACTTCATCAACCTGTAATCACAGATTCGGTGAAACAAAAAGGCGCTCTGTAGAGCGCCTTTTTTAGTCTTGGAGTCTGCACACCGATCAACTGAGGATGATCAGTACCGTACCGGCTAAGGTCATCAAAATGTTGGCGATGGCATATGTTCCCGCGTAACCCAGTGCCGGGATGGTTGATTTGGCGTAGTCGTTCACAATGTCCATGGCCGGCGCACAGGTACGTGCACCGATGATGGCACCGAACAACAATGCGCGGTTCATCTTAAGGATGTAGGCGCCAACCAGATACGCCAGCGCAACCGGGACGACACTGACTAAGAAGGCGATGCCGATGACCTGTGGCCCCACTTGCGCCAGATGTTCGAACATTTTGCCACCCGCACTGAGGCCAATACCGGACATGAAAAACATCAGGCCGAGGTCTTTCACCATGTTCAGTGCCCCCTGAGGGACATAACCGAAGGTGGGGTGGTTAGCTCTCAAGAAACCAAGCGTGATCCCGGACAACAATAGCCCGACAGCGTTACCCAGGCCAAAAGACACCTGGCCGAACGTCATGGTAATCAGACCAAACAGTAGCCCGAGAATAAAGAAGCTGCAGAAGGCGAGTAAGTCTGCCATCTGACTATGGATTGAGATAAAGCCGATCCGTTCGGCCAGACCATGTACCCGGCTTTTCTCACCACTGACTTGCAGCACATCACCTTTTGCCAGCACGATATCTTGATCCATCGGCATTTCGATTTGTGCACGCACCACACGGTTAAGGAAACAACCGTATTCGGACAGATTCAGATCAGACAGACGTTTACCGGCCATCGAGTCGCTTTTGACAACGATTTCTTCTTCGACGATGCGCAGGTCGAGCAAGTTTCGGTCGAACACTTCTTTGCCGTTACGAAAACTCGGATCAAGACGAGCGTGGCTGTCCGGGAAACCCACCAGCGCAATCTCATCGCCTTCCTGAAGAATTGCGTCACCGTCAGGGTGGGCCAGAATGCCGTTACGGCGAATCCGTTCAATGTAGCAGCCAGTTTGACGATAGATGCCCAGCTCACGCAGGTTTTTACCGTCGGTCCAGTCGATAAGTTCCGGGCCAGCACGATAGGCGCGGATGATCGGCAGGTAGACTTTGCGCTGGCCTGAGCTACCGAGGCCTCGCTCTTGCGCTATCTGCTGCGCGGAATCAGACAGATTCTGCTTTTGTAGCCTGGGCAGCAGTTTGGCGAACATGATCATACTGATCAAACCGATCAGATACGCCATGGCATAACCAACAGATAAGTTTTCCATCACCAGGTCGAAATCCATCGAGTGCGGGATGGTGGCGAGTCCGGAGTTCAGCGCATCCTGAGCACCAACCAGCACCGGGGTGGAGGTCAGAGCCCCCGCCATCATACCGGCGGAAAGACCAAAGTCGAGTCCGAGGAAGTGGCTGGAGAAGTAGGTGATCGACACTGCGGTAACCAGCACGACCATACTGAGGATAAAGTAATGTTTCCCGTCTCGGAAAAAGATACCGAAGAAGTTGGGTCCGGCCTCAATGCCCACACAATAGATAAACAGCATAAAGCCGATAGCCAGTGCATCAGAGCTAAACGAGAAACCCAAATGTCCCATGATCAGCGATGTGATCAGGACACCAATGGAGTTACCCAGTTGCAGGTTTCCGAAACGTATTTTTCCGAAGGCGAGGCCTATCGCTAATACAACAAAGATTAGAAGGATGGGGTTTTGTTCAAGCAAGTGTACGACGTCAATATTCACGGCTCGGCTCTATTAAATGTGCCAGTTAGGGGAGTAGGTTAA
>NZ_WXWP01000280.1:6078-31301 GCF_009904765.1 Vibrio sp. V39_P1S14PM300 | reverse complement strand
GGTTGAAAGAGCATTTTGATGATAAATACGTCAACGAAGCCAAGAAGAAAGGCTATCGCTCACGTGCTATCTTCAAAATTGAAGAGATTCAGAATAAAGACAAGCTGTTGAAATCGGGCATGACCGTGGTTGACCTCGGTGCGGCTCCGGGTGGATGGTCTCAGTATGCGGCGGGGATCGTTGGTGAAGAAGGTCAGGTGATTGCCTGTGACATTCTGCCAATGGACTCAATTGCAGGAGTCGCGTTTCTGCAGGGCGATTTTCGTGAAGAATCTGTCCTGGACGCGCTGCTTGAACGAATCCAGCCTGACATGGTTGACGTAGTAATGTCTGATATGGCGCCGAATATGGCCGGTAACCTGTCGGTCGACCAGCCAAGAGCGATGTACCTGGTCGAGCTTGCGCTCGATATGTGTCGACAAGTTCTGGCGCCTAATGGTAGCTTTGTGGTGAAAGTCTTCCAGGGGGAAGGATTTGACCAGTACGTAAAAGACGTGCGGGATTTGTTCAGGGCCGTCAAAATCCGTAAACCGGATTCTTCCCGGGCAAGATCGCGTGAAGTTTACATCGTAGCAACCGGTTACAAAGGGTAACCATTTCGCTGCCCGTGGCAAAAGTTAACACTATAGCTACAGGTTACAAACTGTAGTACCCTACCTTTAATTACAATTAGTTATCGCGAGGCTGACACCTTGAGTGACATGGCAAAAAATTTAATTCTGTGGCTCGTCATCGCTGTAGTATTGATGTCGGTATTCCAGAGCTTCGGTCCTGGTGACAGTAACGGCAGAACAGTAGATTACACCACATTTGTGCAGGAAGTTGGCCAAGGCCAGATCCAGGAAGCAACCTTTAAAGAGCGAGAGATTTCATTCACTCGTCGTGGTGGTAGCGCGCGTTACGTGACTTACATGCCTGTGTACGACCAGAAACTGCTGGACGATCTGATCAACCAGAACGTGAAAGTACAAGGCACACCTCCAGAAGAACAAAGTTTACTCGGAACCATCTTTATTTCGTGGTTCCCGATGATCCTGCTTATCGGTGTGTGGATTTTCTTCATGCGTCAGATGCAGGGCGGCGGCGGCAAAGGCGCGATGTCGTTTGGTAAGAGCAAGGCTCGCATGATGAGTGAAGAGCAGATCAAAACCACTTTTAACGACGTTGCTGGCTGTGATGAAGCCAAAGAAGATGTGAAAGAGCTGGTCGATTACCTGCGTGATCCGAGCCGTTTCCAGAAACTGGGTGGTAAGATCCCAACGGGTGTTCTGATGGTCGGCCCTCCGGGCACGGGTAAAACTTTGCTGGCAAAAGCCATTGCCGGTGAAGCGAAAGTGCCGTTCTTTACGATTTCGGGTTCTGACTTTGTCGAAATGTTCGTCGGTGTTGGTGCATCACGGGTACGTGATATGTTCGACCAGGCTAAGAAAGCCGCCCCTTGTATTATCTTTATCGATGAGATTGATGCCGTCGGTCGTCAGCGTGGTGCTGGTGTGGGCGGTGGTCACGATGAACGTGAGCAAACGCTCAACCAGATGCTGGTTGAAATGGATGGTTTCGAAGGCAACGAAGGTATCATCGTGATTGCGGCGACAAACCGTCCGGACGTACTGGATCCGGCGTTGTTGCGTCCTGGCCGATTTGACCGTCAAGTCGTTGTGGGCCTGCCAGATGTACGTGGCCGTGAGCAGATCCTGAAAGTGCACATGCGTAAAGTTCCTCTGGCTGGTGATGTTGAACCGTCTCTGATTGCCCGTGGTACACCTGGCTTCTCGGGTGCCGATTTGGCAAACCTGGTGAACGAAGCGGCGCTGTTTGCTGCCCGTGGTAACAAGCGTAACGTTTCCATGGTTGAGTTCGAACTGGCAAAAGACAAAATCATGATGGGTGCCGAGCGCCGTTCAATGGTGATGTCGGAAGAGGTTAAAGAGTCTACTGCGTACCATGAAGCGGGCCACGCGATCGTCGGTCGTCTGGTGCCTGAACACGATCCTGTTTATAAAGTGTCGATCATTCCTCGTGGCCGTGCTTTGGGGGTAACCATGTACCTGCCTGAGCAAGACCGCATCAGCATGTCGCGTCAGCATCTGGAGTCGATGATTTCCAGCTTGTATGGCGGCCGTTTGGCGGAAGAGCTGATTTATGGTCCGGCCAAAGTATCGACCGGTGCCTCGAACGATATCGAACGTGCAACGGACATCGCTCGTAAGATGGTCACACAATGGGGCTTTTCGGAAAAACTGGGTCCTCTGCTGTACGCTGAAGACGAAGGCGAGGTATTCTTGGGTCGCAGCGTGACGCAGACTAAGCATATGTCAGATGACACCGCCAAGCTGATAGACGACGAAGTGCGCAGCATCATTGATCGCAACTATGATCGGGCGAAGCGTATCCTGGAAGAAAACATGGATATCATGCACTCGATGAAAGACGCGTTGATGAAATATGAAACCATCGATGCGGGTCAGATTGATGATTTGATGGCGCGCAAAGATGAGATTCGTGAGCCTGCTGGCTGGGCGGATCAGGAGCGAGCCAAGGCTGAAAAACAGCCGGAAGAGAAAGCTGAGCCTGCCGCAGAAAAAGCCCAGCAGGACAGCGCACCGTCTGAAGACAAAGATACCGAATAATTTTAGTCTACTGATCAAACCCCGAGGCAACTCGGGGTTTTTGTATTTAAAATGAAAATCTCAGCAAATAATAAAACGCTCGATTTGAGCCGTCCTCAGGTAATGGGGATTCTTAATGTGACCCCGGACTCGTTTTCTGACGGGGGCCAATTTAACTCGATTGACTCCGCATTAGAACGCGTCAGGCGCATGATCGACGCCGGTGTCACCATCATCGATATTGGTGGTGAGTCTACCCGCCCCGGGGCGCCGGAAGTGGCATTGGAAGATGAACTGGAGCGGGTGATTCCGGTGATCCGTGCCATTCGTCAGCAATACGATGTCTGGATCTCAGTCGATACCAGTAAAGCGGAAGTGATGCGCCAGGCCGTTACGGCTGGGGCCGATTTAATTAACGATATCCGGGCATTACGAGAGCCAGGTGCTCTGGAGGTCGCGGCGCAGGCTCAGGTACCTGTTTGTCTGATGCACATGCAGGGGCAACCACGCACCATGCAAGCTCACCCTCACTACGAAGATGTGCTGAGTGAAGTGGCGGCGTTTCTTCAGGAACGCGTGGCGGCATGTGAAGCGGCAGGGATCAAAAAAGGGCAATTAATTCTGGATCCTGGATTTGGCTTTGGCAAAACCGTTGAACATAATTATCATCTACTGGCGCACCTTGAAGAGTTTCATAAGTTTGGTTTGCCTATTCTGGCGGGAATGTCACGCAAATCGATGATCTTCAAGTTGCTGGACAAGCAACCGGCGGACTGCATGGTGAGCAGTGTGACTTGTGCCAGCATTGCCGCGATGAAAGGGGCACAGATCATTCGTGTCCATGATTTCGAAGAGACGCTGGAAGCGATGCGGGTTGTCGAGGCAACTTTGAGCAATCGCTAAGATTCACAGCACAATAATAATGAAGGAAACCGTATGTCTGATAAAAGACGCTATTTCGGTACGGACGGCGTACGTGGCAAGGTAGGTCAATACCCGATCACGCCGGATTTTGTACTCAAGCTTGGTTGGGCTGCCGGCCGTGTACTGGCTAAACAAGGCACGAAAAAAGTTATCATTGGTAAAGATACCCGCATCTCGGGATACATGCTGGAATCCGCTCTGGAAGCGGGCCTGGCAGCGGCGGGGCTGAAAGCCATTTTTACCGGCCCGATGCCGACGCCGGCTGTGGCGTATCTGACCCAGACATTCCGTGCGGAAGCCGGTATTGTCATCTCTGCATCGCACAACCCGTATTACGACAACGGGATTAAATTTTTCTCCTCTGAGGGCACTAAGTTACCCGATGATGTTGAGCTGGCGATCGAAGAAGAGCTGGACAAAGACATTGAGTGTGTGGAGTCGGCGATGCTGGGTAAAGCGGCGCGCCTGAATGACGCTGCTGGCCGTTACATTGAATTTTGTAAGAGTACCTTTCCGTCTCAATTGAGTCTGGAAAAACTGAAAATTGTCGTCGATTGTGCGCATGGCGCCACGTATCATATTGCTCCGAGTGTGTTTACGGAGCTGGGTGCGGACATCGTCACCATGGGCGTTGAACCCAATGGCACCAACATCAACGATCAGGTAGGGGCTACTGATGTGAAAGCCCTGCAGCAACGTGTTGTGGCAGAAGGGGCGGATCTGGGGCTGGCGTTCGATGGTGATGGCGATCGCATCATCATGGTCGATCATCTGGGCAACAAAGTGGATGGTGACCAGATCGCGTACATCATTGCACGCGATGCGCTGCGCCGTGGCGAGCTCAAAGGTGGGGTTGTTGGTACGCTGATGACTAATCTGGGAATGGAAAACGGCTTGAAGCAGCTCGGCATTCCGTTTGTCCGCGCTGCCGTGGGCGATCGTTATGTGATGGAGCAGTTGCAGGAAAAAGGCTGGAAGATCGGCGCGGAAAATTCCGGACACGTTATTTTACTGGATAAAGTCACCACTGGTGACGCGATTGTGGCTGCGTTGCAGGTGCTGGCTTCGGTCGTTGGCAGCGACATGACCTTGCATGAGCTGTCTCAGGGAATGACCCTGTATCCTCAAGTGCTGGAGAATGTCCGTTTTGCTGGCTACTCCAACCCATTGGAAGCGGCAGTGGTCATCGCTGCGGTGGAACAAGTGGAAAACGAATTGGGTGATAAAGGTCGAGTTCTGCTGCGTAAATCCGGTACCGAGCCGCTGATCCGTGTGATGGTGGAAGGGGAAGATGCTGAGCTGGTGAAGGCGTCGGCTCTGAAGATTGCCGCTGCGGTCAAGGCCAGTTGCTGACGGTAAAAGGTTGACGTTAAGCGAGAGCGTCCTTTAAGAAGGAGAGCGACTCGGGAGACAAAAGGGTAACTGATTGCTGCTTTTGCCCTTTTTTTGACCGTTTGACCGAAGAGTTAAGCTTTTTTGTCAATTTCCTCTTGTCAGATAACATGGCTTTCGCTAGTATTGCTCCGCCTTCAGTAGTGGAGGCCGCTAGCCTTGTTCCGGAATCTTTCCAGAGCGGCGCTGGCTCAACAATTTGGAACATAGGTGGAAATATGTTTACAGTTCTACTTGTGATTTACCTGTTGGCAGCGCTTGGTGTAATTGGCCTGGTGTTGATTCAGCAAGGTAAAGGCGCAGATATGGGAGCCTCATTCGGTGCTGGCGCTTCAAACACAGTGTTTGGTGCAAGCGGCTCTGGTAACTTCCTAACCCGAATGACTGCAATTTTTGCAACCGTATTCTTTGTCATCAGCTTGGTACTGGGTAACATGTCTACCCATAAAGTTGAATCTCAGTTTGCTGACCCAAGTCAAGGTCAGGTTATTGAGAAGAAAGTTGATGATGCAGCGAGTGATGTACCGGCTAAGCCGAGTGACGACATCCCTCAATAAGCTGCAAAGTTTGATGCCGAGATGGTGAAATTGGTAGACACGCTAGCATGAGGTGCTAGTGCCTTAGGTGTGAGGGTTCGAGTCCCTCTCTCGGCACCATTATTTACAAACTTGTAAATCACCTTGTTGAGCGTATAATGCACAGCAAGTCGGACGCGGGGTGGAGCAGCTTGGTAGCTCGTCGGGCTCATAACCCGAAGGTCGTCGGTTCAAATCCGGCCCCCGCAACCAAATCCTTTCACGGATTCGTGGACAAGTTTGCACAGTGTCGAATGCGCACTGTGAGTTAAATACACTAGTATTTAACGTATCAGGGTCCAGCAACAAAAAACCCCGACTTTCGGGGTTTTTTGTTATCTGAATTTCTGCACGTTCGGAATTCAGGTGTTGCTTGGAATTGAAATTGGGCTCTGAGCCCTTTTTTTGTTTCTGGAGTGGTTTAAATGACTGGCTTAGAAAGACAACTTACTGAAATGCTTGACGCGCCTGTCGCAGCCTCAGGCTACGAGTTGGTTGGATTAGAATTTATTCGCGCAGGCGAACACTCAACGTTACGTATTTACATCGACCATGAAAATGGCATTAACGTAGACGACTGTGCAGAAGTTAGCCATCAGGTTAGCGCAGTGCTGGACGTTGAAGATCCAATTTCAGTGGCTTATAACCTGGAAGTGTCCTCTCCTGGTCTGGAAAGACCACTATTTAAAGCAGCACACTACGAACAGTTTATTGGTCACGAGGTAAACATCGTTTTGAAAATGCCCGTTGGCAACCGCCGCAAATGGAAGGGAGTGATCCACTCTGTTGATGGTGAAATCGTGTCTGTCACCGTAGACGGGGCAGAAGAACAGTTTGCTTTGAGCAACATTTCTAAAGCGAACCTTATCCCTAAATTTTAGGTCCCTAAAAATAAAAGCTTAGAGGCTAGAAAAATGAGTAAAGAGATTTTAGCGGTAGTTGAAGCGGTTTCGAACGAAAAAGCAGTTCCTCGTGAGCGTATTTTCGAAGCACTGGAAATCGCGTTGGCAACATCGACCAAAAAGAAATACGAAATCGAAATTGACGTTCGTGTTGCTATCGACCGTAAAACCGGTGAATTCGACACCTTCCGCCGCTGGATGGTGGTAGAGGAAGTAGAAAGCCCAACCAAAGAAATTTCGCTGGAAGCGGCCCGCTATGACGATGATTCGGTTGAGCTGGGTGATTACATCGAAGACGAAATCGACTCCGTGACGTTTGACCGTATTACCACTCAAACGGCGAAACAGGTGATCGTACAGAAAGTTCGTGAAGCTGAACGCGCTCAAATTGTTGAGCAGTTCATCGACAACGAAGGCGATCTGGTGACTGGCGTGGTGAAAAAAGTGAACCGCGACACCATCATTTTAGATCTGGGCAGCAATGCGGAAGCGGTAATCCTGCGTGATGACCAACTGCCACGTGAAAACTTCCGTCCGGGCGACCGTGTTCGTGGTCTGTTGTACAAAGTCGCACCAGAAGCACGTGGTTTCCAGCTGTTCATCACTCGTTCTAAACCTGAGATGCTGGCTGAGCTGTTCCGTGTGGAAGTGCCTGAAATTGCTGAAGAAATCATTGAGCTGAAAGGCGCTGCACGTGATCCAGGCTCTCGCGCCAAAATCGCAGTCAAAACCAATGACCGACGTATTGACCCGGTCGGTGCGTGTGTGGGTATGCGCGGTGCGCGTGTTCAGGCTGTCTCTGGTGAACTGGGTGGTGAGCGTATCGATATCGTGCTGTGGGACGACAACCCAGCGCAATTTGTGATTAATGCGATGGCGCCGGCTGACGTTGCGTCGATCATCGTTGATGAAGATGCACACGCGATGGACATCGCGGTGGAAGCTGACAATCTGGCACAGGCGATTGGCCGTAACGGTCAGAACGTCCGTCTGGCGTCTCAACTGACAGGTTGGGAACTGAACGTGATGACCGTTGAAGATCTGCAGAAGAAACACGCAGAAGAGTCTCAGGCGTCTATTGAAAACTTCATGAAGTACCTGGATATCGAGCAGGACTTCGCTGAGCTTCTGGTTGAGGAAGGTTTCTCAACACTGGAAGAAGTGGCGTACGTTCCGGTGAATGAACTGCTTGAAGTTGAAGGTCTGGATGAAGATCTGATTGAAGAGCTGCGTACACGTGCAAAAGATGCACTGACGACGATTGCTCTGGCACAGGAAGAGTCTTTTGAAGGCCTGGAGCCAGCGGACGATCTGCTGGGTCTGGAAGGTCTGGAACGCGAAATGGCGTTTAAACTGGCAGCCAAAGGTGTGGTAACACTGGAAGATCTGGCTGATCAGGGAATTGATGATCTTGAAGGTATTGAAGGTCTTACCGAAGAACGTGCAGGTGAATTGATCATGGCTGCTCGTAACATTTGTTGGTTCGGTGAAGATGCATAATTAATTCAGCAAGGGGAGAAAGCGGCATGACACAAAGAACAGTTAAAGCACTGAGTGAAGAAATTGGTACGCCAGTTGACCGCTTATTAGAACAACTTGCTGATGCTGGCATGAACAAAGCGAGTGAAGATGTAGTGTCTGACGATGAGAAGCAGAAACTACTTACTCACCTTAAAAAAGAGCACGGAGACACGTCAGGTGAATCCGGCCCGACTCGCTTAACATTGCAACGTAAAACCCGCAGTACACTGAGTGTGAACGCGGGCGGTGGTAAAAGTAAGAATGTTCAGGTTGAAGTGCGCAAAAAACGTACGTATGTTAAGCGCAGTACAATCGAAGATGAAGCGCAACGCGAAGCAGAAGAAGCTGCGATGCGTGAAGCTGAAGAACTAGCGAAACGTGAAGCCGAAGAGCAGGCGAAACGTGACGCAGAAGCGAAACGTGAAGCAGAAGAAGCGGCTAAGCGTGACGCGGAAGAAAAAGCGAAACGCGAGGCTGAAGAGAAAGCCAAACGTGACGCTGAAGAGAAAGCGAAGCGTGAGTCAGATAAAGGAAGTGAACTCACTGCTGAAGAGAAATCCAAGCAAGAAGCAGCGCGAAAAGAAGCTGAAGAGCTGAAGCGTCGTCGGGAAGAAGAAGCCAAGCGTAAGGCTGAAGAGGAGAGTCAGCGCCAGCTGGAAGAAGCGCGCGAATTGGCTCAGAAGAACGAAGAGCGTTGGTCTGCTGCAGAAAAGAAAAAGGGTGATATGGAAAATACAGATTACCATGTAACGACTTCACAATACGCACGTGAAGCCGAAGATGAAGCAGATCGTAAAGTAGAAGGCAGCGGTCGCCGTAAGAGCAACAAGAAAATGTCTTCGAAGAGCGACTCTCAAGAGCGTGGCGCACGTAACCAGCGTGGCGGTAAAGGCGGTCGCAAAGGCAAGCTGAGCAAGCCAGCGAAACCAGCTTCAATGCAGCACGGTTTCGACAAAACGGCCACCGTTGCGAAGTCAGATGTTATGATTGGTGAAACCATCATTCTGTCTGAACTGGCGAACAAGATGTCGGTGAAAGCGACTGAAGTCATCAAAGTGATGATGAAAATGGGCGCAATGGCCACGATCAACCAGGTAATTGACCAGGAAACAGCACAACTTGTTGCTGAAGAAATGGGTCACAGAGTTATCCTGCGTAAAGAGAACGAACTGGAAGAAGCGGTTCTGTCTGATCGTGACAGCGATGCCGAGTCTGTACCACGTGCACCCGTTGTGACCATCATGGGTCACGTTGACCACGGTAAGACGTCGACTCTGGACTACATCCGTCGTGCGCACGTAGCGTCAGGCGAAGCCGGTGGTATTACTCAGCACATTGGTGCTTACCACGTTGAAACGCCAAACGGCATGATTACCTTCCTGGATACTCCTGGACACGCCGCGTTTACCGCTATGCGTGCTCGTGGTGCTCAGGCAACGGATATCGTTGTTCTGGTCGTGGCAGCAGACGATGGCGTAATGCCTCAGACAAAAGAAGCGATCCAGCACGCGAAAGCGGCCGGTGTGCCTCTGATTGTTGCCGTGAACAAGATCGACAAAGAAGAAGCGAACCCAGACAACGTTAAGAACGAGCTGGCTCAGTACGATGTTATTCCGGAAGAGTGGGGCGGTGAGAACATGTTTGTTCACATCTCTGCAAAACAGGGAACCAACATCGAGCAACTGCTGGAAACCATCCTACTGCAAGCGGAAGTTCTTGAACTGACGGCTGTGAAAGAAGGCATGGCATCAGGCGTGGTGGTGGAATCTCGTCTGGATAAAGGTCGTGGTCCGGTTGCCACCGTTCTGGTTCAGTCTGGTACACTGCACAAGGGCGACATCGTTCTGTGTGGTCAGGAATATGGCCGTGTTCGTGCAATGCGTGATGAAGTGGGTAACGAAGTTACTGAAGCGGGCCCGTCGATTCCTGTTGAGATCCTGGGTCTGTCGGGTGTACCGGCGGCAGGTGATGAAGCGACAGTTGTCCGTGATGAACGTAAAGCGCGTGAAGTCGCGAACTACCGTCAAGGTAAATTCCGTGAAGTGAAACTGGCTCGTCAACAGAAAGCGAAACTGGAGAACATGTTCTCTAATATGGCGGCGGGTGATGTTGCTGAACTGAACATCGTTCTGAAAGCAGACGTACAAGGTTCGGTTGAAGCCATCGCTGACTCGTTGGTGAAACTGTCTACTGATGAAGTGAAAGTCAACATCGTTGGTTCTGGTGTCGGTGGTATCACAGAAACGGACGCAGTACTGGCTGCAGCGTCTAACGCTATCGTTCTTGGCTTTAACGTTCGTGCGGATGCCTCTGCGCGTCGTACCATCGAAACTGAGAACCTGGATCTGCGTTACTACTCAATCATCTACCAGCTGATTGACGAAGTGAAGCAGGCCATGAGCGGCATGCTGGCACCTGAGTTCAAACAAGAGATCATTGGTCTGGCTGAAGTTCGTGACGTATTTAAGTCACCGAAACTGGGTGCCGTTGCGGGCTGTATGGTTACTGAAGGTGTCATCAAGCGTAACAACCCGATCCGCGTACTGCGTGATAACGTGGTTATCTATGAAGGTGAGCTGGAATCACTGCGCCGCTTTAAAGATGACGTTGCCGAAGTGAAGAATGGTTACGAATGTGGTATCGGCGTTAAGAACTACAATGATGTTCGCGTTGGTGACCAAATCGAAGTATTCGAAATTGTTGAAGTGAAGCGTACTATCGATTAATTGACTTATGTTGCCAACACAATGGCAATGATCGGTTGTTGAATACGCCATGGGGGGCTGGGTTAACCATCCCCCCATTCTTTCTAGATAAGAGAAAAGTTATGTCAAAAGAATTTAGTCGTACGCAGCGTGTTGCACAGCAGCTGCAAAAAGAACTGGCCATGATCCTGCAACGTGAAGTCCGTGACTCTCGTCTGGGGATGGTGACCATCTCTGATGTTGAGGTGTCCCGCGATCTGGCTTACGCCAAAGTGTTCGTGACGTTCCTGTGTGTGGGCGAGCAAACCCCGGAATCGTGTCTGGCCGCTTTGCGTGAGCACGAAGTGCATATCCGCATGATGCTGGGTAAACGCATTCGTCTGCGTCTGACTCCGGAGATCCGTTTCCACTACGACAATACTCTGGTTGAAGGCATGCGCATGTCGAACCTGGTCACGGAAGTGGTCAGTGAAGATAAGCGCAAGCAGAAAGATTCTGGTCGTGAGGACGAAGAATAATGGCTCGTCGTCGCAAAGGCCGTCCGGTCAATGGTGTTGTCCTGTTGGATAAACCGACCGGCATCTCCTCAAATGATGCGTTGCAGAAAGTAAAGCGCATCTATTTTGCTGAGAAAGCAGGGCACACGGGGGCACTGGATCCCTTAGCGACGGGCATGCTGCCTATTTGTCTTGGGGAAGCAACCAAGTTTTCACAATTCCTGCTTGATTCCGATAAACGCTACCGTGTTATCGCCAAACTGGGTGAACGGACCAACACCTCTGATTCGGATGGTGAGGTCGTTGAAACCAGACCGGTCAATGTCGATCTGGATACACTACAAGCTTGTATCGACAAGTTCCGTGGTATCACGGATCAGGTTCCATCCATGTTCTCCGCGCTTAAACATCAGGGCAAACCTCTGTATGAATACGCGCGTCAGGGCATCGACGTACCGCGTGAAGCGCGTAAAATCACCGTTTACGAGATCGTACTGCATCGCTTTGAGGGGGATGAAGTCGAGATGGAAGTGCATTGTTCAAAAGGCACCTACATCCGTACCATCGTTGATGATCTGGGTGAGATGCTTGGTTGTGGGGCACACGTGACGATGCTGCGCCGCACCGGAGTGGCCAAATACCCTTATGAACGCATGGTAACGCTCGAGCAGTTGAATGCGTTGCTTGAGCAAGCCCAGCGTGATGATATTGCACCTCGCGAGTTGCTTGATCCGTTGTTGTTGCCCATGGATACTGCCGTGCAGGATCTGCCCGAAGTGAATTTGGTACCAGAGCTGACCGATATGGTTCAGCATGGTCAGCCAGTACAGGTTTTTGGGGCACCGCTTGAAGGCGTAGTGCGCCTGACCAGCGGGGATGACAAGCTGTTTATCGGTGTCGGTGAGATGAACGATGACGGTAAAATCGCGCCCAAACGCTTAGTGGTGTTTCGCGACGAATCGCTGACAGAGTAATAAAAAAACCGAAGCCCAGGCTTCGGTTTTTTATCGCTGTTACTCGATGATCACACCTTGCTGTAGCAGCAGGCTTCTCAACTGCTCAGCCCGTTTGCGGTTGACACCAAAATCCGAATACCCGAGCCGGGATTCAGAGCGCACCATCAGTTGTTGCTGACGGATCCGCAGTTCGAGATCATCCACAAAACGCATGATGCGAGTAGTGCATTCGATCCGCAGGTAATCGGCTTGACGCTCAGCCGTTTTGGCACCGGGCAGCATCAGAGCAGCACGTTCGACGTCATCCAGTGTTGCATTGTCAGTTAAGGTAAAAGGCGCCAGATGAAAGGCTTCCCGGGTGTCTTCTGTAGACACACAGTTGGGTTTGTTACCACAAGGTTGAGCGGTTCGGTCCTGCATGGGGGCTACTCCGTGCGTGCAAGCGGTTAAGCTCACGAGACTCAGGCAGATAAACGCGATGAGTTTCATGACAACATCCTAAAAATAAATAACTTTTTATTATAGGGGCAGAAATGAAAAAGGATCCACAGAGTGGATCCTTTTGTGCGTTTATTTACTCAGATTTCCAGGTAGTCGAGGATGCCATCGGCGGCCTTACGCCCTTCATCAATTGCCGTGACCACCAGATCGGAGCCGCGGACCGCATCCCCACCGGCAAAAATCTTCGGATTGCTGGTCTGATATTGAAACGTCTGTTGCGTGGAGGCTTTGATGCGTCCCCACTGATCCAGCGCGACGTCGAATGGTTCTAACCACGCCATCTGGTGCGGCTGGAAACCAAAAGCCATGATCACTGCGTCTGCTTTGAGCACGTGCTCACTGCCTTCGACCGGTTCAGGACGGCGGCGCCCGGCGGCATCGGGTTCACCCAGCGCGGTTTTGACGACTTTTACACCGCACACCTGGCCGCTGGCATCGACTTCAATGCCGAGTGGTTGCAAGTTGAACATGAACTTGACGCCTTCTTCTTTGGCGTTTTTCACTTCTCGGCGCGAGCCCGGCATATTGGCCTCGTCCCGGCGATACGCACAGACGACTTTGGATGCGCCCTGACGAACCGAGGTGCGCACGCAGTCCATCGCAGTATCACCGCCACCCAAAACCACCACACTTTTGCCGGCCATGTCGATAAACGGCTGATCGTGGGTCAGTTCCATCACTTTATACGTGTTGGAAATCAGAAACGGCAGAGCGTCGTAGACGCCCGGAGCGTTTTCGTTGTCTAAACCGGCACGCATGTATTGATAGGTACCGACGCCAAGGAACACCGCATCGTACTCGTCCAGCAGTTCTTGCATCTGGACATCCTTTCCGACTTCAACGTTGAGGCGGAACTCCACGCCCATTTCACTGAAAACGCGACGGCGATTTTCCATCACCCCTTTTTCCAGTTTGAACGATGGGATACCAAAGGTCAGCAAACCACCGATTTCCGGATAACGATCGAACACCACAGGTTTGACACCATTGCGCACCAACACGTCTGCCGCGGCCAGACCGGCAGGGCCGGCGCCAATGATGGCGACTTTCTTGTCGGTCCACTCCACGTTGGACATGTCCGGTTTCCAGCCCATCTCGAACGCTTTGTCGGTGATGTATTTTTCAATATTGCCGATGGTGACCGCGCCGAAATCATCATTCAGGGTACAGGACCCTTCGCACAAACGATCCTGTGGGCATACACGACCACACACTTCCGGCAGACTGTTTGTCTGGTGAGACAACTCGACTGCCTCGAGGATACGGCCCTCATTGGCCAGTTTCAGCCATTGAGGAATGTAGTTGTGAACCGGGCATTTCCATTCACAATACGGATTACCGCAATCCAGACAGCGATCCGCCTGAGCGGTGGCCTGCTGTTTGGTAAACGGTTCATAAATTTCAACAAACTCTATCTTGCGTATCTTGAGCGGCTTCTTCGCAGGGTCCACGCGTTGAACATCGATAAATTGGTATACGTTCTGGCTCATAAATCTGGCTCCTTCCAATTCTTATTGTGCTTGAACGCGCAGTTCTGCGGCGCTGCGGCTCTGGTGGCCGAGCAGGGTATTGAGATCCGCAGCTTGCGGTTTCACCAGGTAGAACTTCGGAATCCATTCGTCAAAGTCTGCCAGGATACGTTCAGCGTGCACTGAACCGGTCTCTTCCAGATGCTCGGCAATCAGTCCGCGCAGGTGCTCCTGATGGATATACAGATCCGCCAGTGACAGCGCTTCGACCGATTCATTATTGACCCGGCCGGCAAAGTCGTCATTTTCGTCCAGTACGTACGCAAATCCCCCCGTCATACCCGCGCCGAAGTTCACTCCGGTGGCTCCCAGGATAGCGACAATACCGCCAGTCATGTATTCGCAGGCGTTGTCACCGGCTCCTTCAATCACTGCGATAGTGCCTGAATTGCGGACTCCGAAACGCTCACCGGCCTTACCCGCCGCAAACAATTTACCGCCGGTTGCGCCATACAGACAGGTGTTGCCGATGATGGTCGCTTCGTTGCACTGGAAGGCCGTGCCAAGGTGTGGCTTGATCACCACTTTACCACCAGCCATGCCTTTACCGACATAGTCATTGGCGTCGCCAGTCAGGTACAGTTCCACGCCACCGGCGTTCCATACACCGAACGACTGACCTGCGGTTCCGTTGAGGTGGATCTTGATCGGGGTGGCCGCCATGCCCTGGTTGCCATAACGTTGAGCGATTTCGCCCGACACGCGCGCTCCGACTGAGCGATCGGTATTGATCACGTCGTAGTAGAAGCTGGCTGAGTGCTGCGCTTCAATCGCCGCCATGGCATCGTCAACAATTCTCTGGTTGAGGATGGCTTTGTCGAATGGTGCGTTCGGCTCGGTCCAGAACAGGGGATGCCCCTCGGCGGAGACCGGCGCTTCCAGAATACCGGACAAATCCAGTTTGCTCTGTTTGGCGGTCATGCCTTCTACGGCTTGCAGTAAGTCGGTGCGGCCAATCAGATCCGTCAGCTTTTCCACCCCCAGTTCCGCGAGCAATCCGCGCACTTCCTCGGCCAGTCCGGTGAAATAGTTGATGACCATTTCCGGCAAGCCTTTGAAGTACTCTTTGCGCAGTGTCTCGTCTTGAGTCGCGACCCCGGTCGCACAGTTGTTCAGGTGACAGATACGCAGGAACTTACAGCCCATCGCTACCATAGGGGCGGTACCAAACCCAAAGCTCTCAGCACCCAGAATGGCGGCTTTGACGACGTCTAATCCGGTTTTCAGGCCACCGTCAACCTGCAAGCGGATTTTGTGGCGCAGACCATTGGCAACCAGCGCTTGTTGGGTTTCAGCCAGGCCCAATTCCCAAGGGCTACCGGCGTATTTTACTGAGGTTAACGGACTGGCTGCGGTGCCGCCGTCGTAACCCGAGATAGTAATCAAATCGGCGTACGCTTTGGCAACACCGGTTGCTATCGTGCCAACCCCGGGTTCGGAGACCAGTTTCACCGACACCAGCGCCTTCGGGTTCACTTGCTTCAGGTCGAAGATCAGCTGAGCTAAATCTTCAATCGAGTAAATATCGTGATGCGGAGGAGGAGAGATTAACGTCACCCCTTGCACCGAGTAACGCAGCTTGGCGATTTCTGCCGTGACTTTATGCCCGGGCAACTGACCACCTTCGCCGGGTTTGGCTCCTTGCGCCACTTTGATTTGCAGTACGTCCGCATTGGTCAGATAGTGAGGCGTCACACCAAATCGGCCAGAGGCCACCTGCTTGATGCGCGAGTTGCGTTCGGTGCCGAAACGGCGGGGATCTTCGCCGCCTTCGCCTGAGTTTGAATAACCGCCGAGGCGGTTCATCGCGGTCGCCAGCGCTTCATGCGCTTCCGGGCTGAGTGCGCCGATCGACATCGCTGCTGAATCAAAGCGTTTGCATAGATCTGTTGCAGGTTCAATTTGCGTCAGCGGCAGTGGCTGCGCTGCTTTTTTCAATTGCATCAGGTCACGCAGCATCGCGACCGGACGCTGGTTCACCTGCTTAGCAAAACTCTGGTAATCCGTTGCTTGACCGGTTTTAACCGCCGTTTGCAGTGTACCGACCACGTCCGGGTTGTAGGCGTGATATTCGCCGCCATGGACGTACTTCAACAGTCCGCCGTGATCAATCGATTTGCGCTTCGCCCAGGCTTTCCGTGACAGGTTGAACAGGTCCTGCTGAAAATCTTCGAAGTTTGCCCCCTGGATACGAGTGGTGACGCCGCGGAAACAGAGGTCGACCACATCCCGATGCAGGCCGACGGCTTCGAACAGCTGCGAGCAGCGATAGGAAGCAATGGTCGAAATGCCCATCTTGGACATGATCTTATACAGGCCTTTATTGATGCCGTACTGATAATTTTGCATCACGTCGCGATAGCTTTTGTCGATCGCGCCGTCATCGATCACTTTGCCCAGCGCTTCATAAGCTAGGTACGGATAGACTGCGGTAGCGCCGAAACCGAGCAGAACGGCAAATTGATGAGGGTCGCGCGCGGAAGCGGTTTCGATGATGATGTTGGCATCACAGCGCAGGTTGGCTTCAACCAGACGTGTCTGAACAGCGCCAACCGCCATCGCCGCCGGGATTGGCAATTTACCTTTAACCAGTGCACGGTCCGACAGTACCACCAGTACCGTGCCGTCACGAACCACCTGCTCGGCTTCATCACACACATCCAGCAGCGCCTGCTTCAGGTCTTTTTGCTGCGGATCGTAATTGATGTCGAGGATGGTATTGCGGTAATGCTTGTCACTCAGTTCCAGTAGTTGTTGCATGTCTGAGTACAGCAGCACTGGGGAGTCGAAGGTCACCCGATAGGCGTGACCATCCGTCTCGCAAAACACGTTCATCTCCTGACCGATACTAGTTGCCAGTGACATGACGTGTTTTTCCCGCAGCGGGTCGATCGGCGGGTTCGTCACCTGAGCGAACTTCTGACGAAAATAGTCCGTTACCAGCCGCTCTTTGGACGACAGCACGGCCATGGGCGTATCGTCGCCCATAGAGCCGACCGCCTCCTGGCCCATGTCTCCCAACACGCGCAACACTTGATCCACTTCCTCATTGGTCATGGCAAACTGCTTCTGATAGGTTTTGAGCCGATTTTCGTCAAAGCTGCGTTCGCCGACCTGATCGTCCGGGAGAGCGGCAAACGGAGTCAGTTTGTGAACGTTGTTTTCCATCCACTCGCGGTAGGGGTGGCGACCTTTGAGGTCGTTATCGATTTCACTGGATTGCCACAGTTTGCCTTTACGGGTATCCACAACCAGCAGTTCGCCCGGACCGACGCGGCCTTTTTCCGCTACTTCGTCTGGCGCGTAATCCCAGATGCCCACTTCAGAGGCGAGGGTGATCAGTTTGTCTTTGGTGATCACGTAGCGCGCCGGGCGCAGGCCGTTGCGGTCGAGATTACAGGCAGCATAGCGGCCATCAGACAGTACGATGCCCGCCGGGCCGTCCCAGGGTTCCATGTGTTTGGAGTTAAAATCGTAGAAGGCGCGCAGATCGGCATCCATATCCGGGTGGTTTTGCCATGCGGGCGGCACGAGCATGCGCATTGCGCGGAAGATGTCCATCCCGCCAGCAAGGAACAGATCAAGCATGTTGTCGAGGCTGGATGAATCTGAGCCCGTTTCATTGACAAACGGGGCCGCGGTCTGCAAGTCCGGCAGCAGCGGGGAAGCAAACTTGTACGCCCGGGCACGAGCCCACTGGCGGTTGCCTTCAATGGTGTTGATTTCCCCGTTGTGCGCTAGATAGCGGAACGGCTGAGCCAGCGGCCAACGAGGCTGCGTATTGGTTGAAAAGCGCTGGTGGAACAAACAGATGGCCGACTCCATACGCAGATCCGCCAGATCCAGATAGAAACGGGGCAGGTCAGCTGGCATGCACAGGCCTTTGTAGACCATCACTTGTGTTGACAGGCTACAGATATAGAAATCACGGTCATCGGTCAGCTGTTTTTCAATCCGGCGACGGGCAATGTACAAGCGACGTTCAATGTCGCGTTCACGCCAACCGGCCGGCGCGGAGATAAATACCTGTTGGATATCGGGCAGTGAGTTGACGGCGATAGGACCGAGTACGTCGGGATTGGTCGGCACTTCGCGCCAGCCTGACACGGTCAGGGTTTCCTGAGCCAGTTCTTTATTGATGATGTCTTTGGCAGACTGGGCTTTCACCGGATCCTGACTGAAGAAAATCATACCAATCGCGTACTGCTTACCCAGTTTAAACTGGTGCTCTTCGGCGATAAGGCGTAAGTAGGAGTCGGGTTTTTGTAACAGAAGGCCACAACCATCACCGGTCTTTCCGTCAGCGGCGATACCGCCCCGGTGGGTCATGCGATCAAGTGCTGAGATTGCGGTACGAACCAGCTTATGGCTTGTTTCACCTTCCATGTGTGCGATCAAGCCAAATCCACAGTTGTCTTTTTCAAGACTTGGATCATATAGAGCCATTGCAATTCTCCCTTTGCTTCCTGCCATCCTGGCAGAGAAATGACTAACTATGCATCTAAATTGTTGTATTTGTTTTTTTATGCAATAAAAACGTCGTTAAAACTTAACAAGATTGGGTGTTTTTCTTTTCACCGAATTCACAACCTATAGCTTGTTGTGAAAAAGGTCAAGTTTTTAGTGAAAAATCGCGCTGACGACGCTTTTACCACGTAAATCACCATATAACCCCTTTTATATCAATAGGATAGATTTTTGATTGTTACATTTTTGCAACATATTTGAGTGGTCGGAATAAAAAAGACCAGCATGTGATGCTGGTCAAATAAAAATGTTTGGAAGGAATCGTTGTAACGCCGGGGTTTCATGGATAAGCATGCTGTTTATCCAATCACCCGGCGATGGTGGTTAGGCGGACAGCATCAGGGAATCGGCTCTTGCCTCCAGGTTGCTGGTGCCCATCAGGTAAGTGTCAATGGCGCGCGCGCATTCACGACCTTCATTAATACAGCGTACGACCAGAGACTGACCTGTGCGCATATCACCTGCGGCGAAGACGCCTTCTTGGTTGGTGGCAAAATCTAGCGTGGCCACATTACCGCGATCATCGAGCGCGATATCCAGTTGAGCCAGCACACCGGTAGGTTCCGGATGCAAAAAGCCCATGGCCAGGAAAGCCATGTCACAAGGGATCACGCGTTCGCTGCCTTCCACTTCTTTAAAGCTGGGGCGCTCACCGGGTTTTGCCTCTTCCCAGACGATGTCGGCCAGGCGCAGACCTGTGACTTCACCTTTGTCGTTACCGATGAAGGCTTTGGTCAGGATATTCCAGTGACGATCGACGCCTTCTTCATGAGAGGTCGAGGTGCGCAGGATCATCGGGTATTGTGGCCAGGGCATATTGGTTGGACGTTTCTCCGGTGGAATCGGCATGATTTCAACCTGAGTAACGCTAGCGGCACCGTGACGATTTGACGTACCCACACAGTCAGATCCCGTATCACCACCACCGATGACAACAACGTGTTTCCCTGCGGCGTGAATCTCTTCCCCTTTGAGAGCCATGTTGTTCGCGCGGCGATTATTTTGTCCGAGGAACTGCATCGCAAAGTACACGCCTTTTAGCTCGCGTCCCGGCACAGGAAGATCACGAGGAACGGTTGACCCGCCGGTCAGTAGCACCACATCGTATTCCTGACGCAGTTGCTGGGCGTTAATATCGACACCCACGTGTTGATTGACTTTAAACTCAACGCCAGCTTCTGCCATTAAGTTGATTTTACGATCAATCATGTCCATACCCAGTTTGAAATCAGGGATCCCAAAACGCAGTAAGCCGCCCACTTTTTCATCACGTTCAAATACCGTCACCGTATGGCCTGCGCTGTTTAGCTGCTCAGCGGCGGCCAGGCCCGCCGGGCCAGAGCCGATGATTGCTACGGTTTTACCTGTGCGAGAACGTGGCGTTTTCGGTTTGGCGTACCCTTCACGATACGCCGTTTCAACGATGGTTTTCTCGATGTTACAGATGGTGATGGGATCCTGGTTGATCCCGAGGACACACGCACTTTCACACGGCGCCGGACACACTCGACCGGTAAACTCCGGGAAGTTGTTGGTGGAGCTGAGAATGTTCCAGGCTTCTTCCCAGCTATCACGATACACCGCATCGTTAAATTCCGGAATGATGTTGCCAATCGGGCAGCCGTTATGACAAAACGGCACACCACAATCCATACAGCGAGAAGCCTGAGTGTTGATTTTGTTACCAAACTCCTCGTTGAGAACAAACTCTTTGTTATTCTTGATGCGTTCTTGCGGGTCGATCTTCTGTGGCAGTTCACGACCATGCTCTAAAAATCCAGTAGGCTTACCCATTACACGGCCTCCGCTTGAGTTGCATTTCCTTGAGACTGCGCTTCAGCTTTCCGCTTTTGCAGTACCGCTTTATAGTCGCGCGGCATCACTTTTACTAACGAAGCCAGGCTGGCTTCAAAGTTGTCCAGGAAAGACTGAGCGACTTCACTTCCTGTGAATTCAACATGCTTGGTGAGCATGTTGAGTAAGAGTTCGCGATCTTCTTGCTCAATAGGATCCAGGTCCACCAGTTCTGGGTTCAGTTTCGACTCAAAGTCGCCGGACTTATCCCATACGTAAGCGACACCGCCACTCATACCGGCAGCGAAGTTACGACCCGTTGAGCCCAGAATGATCGCTGCGCCGCCCGTCATGTATTCACAGCCGTGATCTCCGACCCCTTCAACCACGACTTTGGCACCCGAGTTACGCACACAGAAACGTTCCCCCGCCATGCCGCGAATAAACGATTCACCTGAGGTCGCGCCGTAGAAACAGACGTTACCCACTACGATGTTGTCTTCGGCCACAATGCTAGAGTTCGCATCTGGGTAGAGTACTAAGGTACCGCCAGACAACCCTTTACCCCAGTAGTCGTTCGCATCGCCTTCGACGTCGAACTGAACACCTTTCGCCAGGAAGGCACCGAAGGACTGACCGGCTGAGCCTTTGAACTTCACCGTCATCGGTTGAGGCAGCCCTTGGTCTTTGTATACTTTTGAAATTTCGTTCGACAGCATGGTACCGACAGAACGGTCAGTGTTAACGATAGGGAACTCTGCATCCACTGCCTGGCCTTTTTCTAGCGCTGGAATTGCGGCCTGAATCAGCTTACGGTCTAGCACAGCTTCAAGGTTGTGGTTCTGCTGCGTTTGGTTGTGGATACCGTCTGATTCACGTGGCTGCTCAATGTGAAGAACAGGAGACAGATCGAGGTTTTGGTATTTCCAGTGCGAAACGTCTTGGCGAACTTTCAGTTTCTGGCCCTGGCCGACCATTTCGTCGATAGTGCGGAAACCCAGCTCCGCCATGATTTCACGCAGACCTTGCGCCATATACTGGAAGAAAGTCACCACATCTTCGACGCGGCCATCAAAGCGCTCGCGCAGCGTTTTGTTCTGTGTGGCGATACCAACCGGGCAGGTGTTTTTATGACACTTACGCATCATGATACAACCTTCAACCACCAATGCGGCGGTGGCGACCCCCCATTCCTCTGCACCGAGCAGTGTAGCGACTGCCAGGTCGCGCGGGGTTTTCATCTGACCATCCGCCTGAACGACGATACGGTTACGCAGGCCGTTTTTCAGCAGCGTCTGGTGGGTTTCTGCCAAGCCGAGTTCCCAAGGAAGGCCGGTATGGCGAATGGAAGACATGGGTGACGCGCCGGTACCGCCGTCGAAACCTGCGATCAGCACGACGTCGGCTTTGGCTTTCGCGACACCGGAAGCGATAGTACCAACACCGGCTTCCGACACCAGTTTCACGTTAACGCGACCGGCACGGTTAGCGTTTTTCAAGTCGTAGATCAACTGAGCCAAATCTTCGATGGAATAGATATCGTGGTGCGGCGGAGGTGAGATGAGACCGACTCCCGGCGTTGAGTGACGCGTCGCGCCGATCCAATCATCGACTTTATCGCCAGGCAGCTGACCACCTTCACCAGGTTTCGCGCCTTGCGCCATTTTGATTTGCAGCTCATCGGCATTGGTGAGGTAGTAAGAGGTCACACCGAAACGGCCTGACGCCACCTGTTTAATGGCTGAGCGTTCCCAGTCACCATTGTCTTTGCGCTCAAAGCGCATCGGATCTTCACCACCTTCACCTGAGTTCGACTTAGCGCCGAGGCGGTTCATCGCAACCGCTAGTGTGGAGTGCGCTTCATAAGAGATCGAACCGAATGACATCGCACCGGTGGCAAAGCGTTTGACGATGCTCTCAATAGGCTCTACTTCGTTGATAGAGACAGCGCCGGCTGGGTTTTTGATGAACTCAAGTTGGCTACGGAGCGTTACTGCGTTGTCGCCTTGTTTATCGACGGCGCTCGCGTACTGTTTGAACTGAGCGTAATCTTTGTTACGTGTTGATTGTTGCAACAGAGAAATCGTTTCTGGATTGAACAGGTGCTTTTCACCACGTTGTTTCCATTGGTAAACCCCACCCACGTCGAGCATTTGAATTGGGATTTCGCGTTGAGGGTAGCCGATGCGGTGACGGATCAGCACTTCTTTGGCGATGTCGTCCAGAGTGAGCCCCTGGATACGAGAAACTGTGCCTGTGAAGTATTTGTCGACCACCGATTTGTGGATGCCCAAGGCTTCGAAGATTTGCGCGCCGTGGTACGACTGCAGGGTAGAGATGCCCATCTTCGAGAAGATCTTCAACAGGCCGCCATTGATCGCTTTGCGATAGTTATTGAACAGATCGCGTGGGTTCGCGTCTGGATCTAACTTTTTCGTGCGTTGCAGATCTATGATGGTTTCAATCACCAAGTAAGGGTTCACGGCATTGGCGCCGTAACCAATCAGAGTAGCAAAGTGGTGCGTTTCACGGGCGTCACCGGTTTCGACCACAATGTCACACTTCGCACGCAGGCCTTTGCGGATCAGGTGGTGATGCACCGCACCGACCGCCAGCATGGCTGGGATTGCGGCGTGGTTTGAGTTCACGGCACGGTCGGTCAGCAAGATGATGGAGTAACCATCAATTACTGCGTCTTCTGCGTATTGGCAGATGCGTTTGAGCGCCCGCTCAAGTTTGCCTTGATCTTCGCTGGCCTGAAAGACGATATCCAGTGTTTTGGCTTGCAGATGCTCGTTGTCGATTGCACGCAGTTTCTCCAGCTCAGAGTTTGCCAGCACCGGCGATTCCAGCTCAACTTTCTGACAGTGAAGCGGTGTTTCCGTCAGTAGGTTTTGGTCTTTCCCTAAGTAAGTGTTGAGCGACATCACCATGCGCTCGCGGATTGGATCGATCGGCGGGTTGGTGACCTGAGCAAACAGCTGCTTAAAGTAGTTAGACAGATGCTGAGACTGATGCGACAGCACCGCCAGCGGCCAGTCCGCGCCCATGGCAGAGAGCGGCTCTTTGCCGTCTTGAGCCATCGGCACAATCAGTTCGTTGACTTCTTCGCTGCTGACCCCAAACGCTTGTTGGCGGTGAAGCAGCCGCTCCGGAGACGGTTGGCTGAACTGGTTGCTCGCATCGGGGAGCTTGTGCAGGTTCAGAAGGTTCTCAGCTACCCACTGCTCGTATGGCTGAGCGGTGGCGATGGTGTCTTTCACTTCTTCGTCAGAAATGATGCGACCTTGCTCTAAATCGGCAACGAAGATACGTCCGGGCTGCAGGCGACCACGAAATTCCACGTTCTCAGGAGCAATGTCCACCACGCCAGATTCAGATGCCATTACCAGGAAGTTATCTTTGGTCACGGTGTAGCGAGACGGGCGCAGACCGTTACGGTCGAGGGTGGCCCCCACTTGAACGCCGTCGGTGAAACAGACGGAAGCCGGGCCATCCCACGGTTCCATAATATTGGCGTGGTACTGGTAGAACGCACGACGCTTAGGATCCATGGTTTTGTTTTCTTGCCAGGCTTCTGGGATCAACATCATCAGAGCGTGTGGCAGGCTACGACCAGACAGTACCAGGAGCTCCAGTGCCATATCGAAGTTGGATGAATCTGAGCTGCCTTCCTGACAGATCGGCAGCAACATGTCGATCTCGGCCTGGCTGAACAGCTCCGATTCGAGGATCGCCTCGCGCGCTTTCATCCAGTTGAGATTACCGCGCACAGTGTTGATTTCACCGTTGTGGGCAATGTAACGGAAAGGCTGTGCCAGGCGCCATTTCGGGAAGGTATTGGTAGAGAAGCGAGAGTGAACCAATGCCAGCGCTGTCACCATGGTCGGGTTTTGCAGATCGAGGAAATACTGTGGGACCTGCTCTGTGGTCAACTGACCTTTGTAGACCAGAGTCTTGTACGACATCGAATTGATGTAGAATCCGTCGCCAATGTTCGACACGCTTTCCAGACAGACTCGTACGGTGTAGTTACGCAGGACGTATAATTTGCGTTCCAGCTCTTGTGGCGAAGTGCCCGGTCCGCCGGTGACAAACACATGCTCGAACTGAGGTTCGGTACTGAGCGGATCCGCGCCGATCATAGTGTTGTCGGTCGGCAGAACCCGGTAACCGATGATTTCCAAATCCAGTCGTTTGGCATTGCGTTCCAAAATGTCGCGACATTGTTCGCGTTGGTATTCGTCTTTCGGGAACAGCACGACGCCCACGCCATACCGCTCGAAAGAAGGCAGTTTGATGCCCAGCTTGACGGCTTCTTCTAATAGGAATTCATGGGGTTTCTGCAATAAAATGCCCGCACCGTCGCCGCTGCAAGGGTCACAGCCCTGACCACCGCGGTGCTCCATCCGTGCCAGCATATCCAGTGCCTGAGTGACGACTTCGTGCGATTTGCGGTTTTTCAGATGAGCGACAAAACCGATACCACACGCGTCATGCTCCAGTTCTGGAGTGTAGAGGCCTTGTGATTTCTGCTCTCTATCTACCATAGATACATCCTTCCAGTTTAGTGGAGACGCGACAATACTGAGCCGTTCACTCAGTCTGTACGTCTGTTCCTTTATTTTTTGATTCTGAGTCCGCCAAGGTGGCAACTCCGAGTCCATTCCGTCTCTCGCTGAAGATATGTTGCGAGAAAAACATTCCTTGGTGATATCCGTATTTTGAGTGTCACTTTTTCAGTGATTTATATCGGAGGGGGACGAATAACACCGATTTTCTGCGTTTGAT
>NZ_WXWP01000280.1:0-6057 GCF_009904765.1 Vibrio sp. V39_P1S14PM300 | reverse complement strand
TGGCAATCAAAACTGAAGCCTGTTTGATGGTTTTTTATACGCCATAATGAATTTTTAAATTAACAAATGCGCAACAGTAATCAAATTTGGCTTTGTAAAGTGCATGTTTATTGATTTCTACCAGGGTGTGCTTGTTTTAAACACTCTAAGATGAGTGGTTTTCTTTTGCATTTGTGTAATTAAATTACGTAATCGCGTGAGCGCAGTTTTCTTTGAGGTAATCGATGCAGCTACATGAACTGGTCAATACGATTGGCCAGGATTTGACCCGACGCTATGGCGAGAAAGTACACAAATTGACGTTGCACGGCGGGTTTAACTGTCCAAATCGGGATGGCACGATTGGACGAGGCGGGTGTACGTTTTGCAATGTGGCCTCATTCGCTGATGAACAGGCACAGCAAAAAAGCATTGGTGAGCAGTTAACCGAGCGGGCGGGTGAGGTCAATCGAGCTAAAAAGTACCTGGCGTATTTTCAGGCTTACACCAGCACCTATGCGGAAGTGCAGACACTGCGCCAGATGTATGAACAGGCGTTACAGGCAGCGGATATTGTGGGCTTGTGCGTCGGGACCCGGCCGGACTGCGTACCGGAGGCGGTACTAACGTTGTTGTCGGAATATGTTTCTCAGGGGCGGGAAGTCTGGCTGGAGTTGGGGCTGCAGACCGCCAACGACGCCACGCTCAAACGCATCAATCGTGGGCATGATTTTGCCTGCTACGCAGATATTGCCCAGCGTGCGCGTGCATTGGGGATCAAAGTCTGTACTCATTTGATCGTTGGGCTGCCAAAAGAGAACAAAACGGACAACCTGGCCACGCTGCGTCAGGTGTTGGCCGTTGGCACGGATGGGATTAAGTTGCACGGGTTACATATTGTTGAGGGCAGCACCATGGCGAAAGCCTGGCGAGCGGGGCGGTTACCTGTCCTGAGCCTGGAAACGTATGTTGATATTGCTTGTGACATGATACGCATGACACCACCTCAAGTGGTGTTCCACCGGGTTAGCTCGGCGGCGCGGCGGCCGACATTACTGGCGCCGTTGTGGTGTGAGAATCGCTGGCTGGCGATGACGGAAATTGGCCGTCGGCTGGATCGTGACGGCGCACAAGGATCATTGCTTGGTCAGCCGTTTATATACACAAAACCATCAATTGGTGCAGATCCACAGACAAGAACCTGATATCTTTCTAATCTTTAGTAAACCAAAGGATTAATTCGAGGGTAGATGGAACAGCTCTTTAGCGGGTTTTGGAATCTCATCTCACAGCATGGCGCATGGTTGGCCGTGCTGTTGGCGAGTGTTTTGATCCTGACATACATCTACACTCGGGCGCAAAAGCATCTTGAGTCTTTACTGCAGGATTCTCCTGCAGCATTGTTGCTGATCGACGCCAGTAGCGGGCGGTTATTGTTGTCCAACCGACCAGCCATGCAACTGTTGGGGATCCGCTTGGTCGGCAACCATTATTTCCTGCCTGCGGATGTCTCACAACACTATCTGCTGTCGATGCTCAATCAATTCAGCTCTCGGCGTTTCAGCGACCATAGCGAGCTCTGGCCGACATCATCCCATTCTAAAGTGAAAGTGTCTTTGTGTGGCAGCAAAACGCTCTACCGTGGCAAATTCGTGTGGTTGATCTACGCGACGCCTCATTGTCAAACCGACGAGGATCGCCAGCAGGAAATGCAATCCCTGTCGATCGCCAACAGCGCGATGAATTCTCTGTCGGAACTGATTTTCGTCAAAGACAATCAGGGCAAGCTGATTTCGGCCAACCGGGCATTTGAACGTTTCTGGAAAGGTCGTGAAAGCGAGGGGTGCATCACCTCTGACGGAGCGATCAAAGGTCGTTCCAGTGTTCGTCGTTGGACCGTAACTCCCGATGGGCGCAGTTGTCTGCTTGAAACCCACCTCAGCTTGCTGTTGTCGCCGCGTGGCGAACGGATTGGCGTATTGGGCATCAGTCATGATGTGACCGACTGGCACAACATGCAAAAGAACCTGCGTGATGAGATGGAGAAGCGCCGGGACACCGAAGTGGCGCTGGCTCAGCGTGACACCATTTTGCAGAACATTCTCGAATCGAGCCCGGACGCCATCGGTATCTTCAATGAAAATATGGTCTATCAGGCCTGCAATCAGCCGTTTGTTCAGGCACTCGGATTGTCGTCGGTGGATGAACTGCTGGGGAAAAGGTTGGATGAAGTAGTCCCGGAGGGCATTCATGGTCGATTTAAAGAATCGGATCGTCAGGTCATGGAAGAGGGCAAATCCTTGCGGATGCTGGACCGGGTCGCGCGTACCGATGGTGGTTACACGTGGTACGACGTGGTGAAGTCACCGTACAAGGATCCGATGTCGGGCACTAATGGCGTGCTGATCATGGCGCGTGATGTCTCAGAGCGCTATCTGGCTGAGCAGAAACTGGCGGAGGCCAATCAGGAGCTGGCACGACTAAGCTTTGTCGATAGCCTGACCCAAATCGCCAACCGGCGCAAATTCGATGAACAACTCAACACTTTATGGCACCTGCACGTGCGTGAAAAGCAGCCTCTGACCGTGATGCTGTGCGACATTGATGACTTTAAAGGCTACAACGATCATTATGGACATCAGCAAGGAGACGATGCCTTGGTGGAAGTGGCTGGCGCCTTTGCCCGGGTGTTGTCACGCAGCAGTGACTGTGTTGCGCGATACGGCGGGGAAGAGTTTGGATTCTTACTGCCCAACACCACCCAAGAGGGCGCGCTAAAAGTGGCCCAGAAGATCCATGCGGAAATTGCCGCGTTGGCGATTGAGCACAGTGATTCCCCCACCTCCGGAAAGGTCACCGTCAGTATCGGACTGGTATCGTACCTGCCTACGCCGCAGGATCGCCCGGAGGATCTGATCGCCATGGCTGACAGTGCGCTCTATCAGGCCAAAGCGCAGGGACGCAATCAAACCTGCGTTTATCACACATCTCAACATTGAAGCGCTGAGCCTTCAGGTTTCCCTTACCTGACGTCAGCAAAATCAGTAGACTAACTCTATCCGGAACGCGCTGACAAATTCGCCTTTTCTCTGAGTGGCGCCCCGGCGGTCAAGTGGCATGGAGCATTGCATGAAACCCATCAAGAATCTGGCTCAGTATTATGTTGATCTTTTGGTCAAGCTGGGCATTCTCCGATTTTCTATATTACTCGCACTGGCGCTGGTGGCACTGGCGGTGGTGGTGCAGGTTGGGATCACCTTGGTCCTTAATGGCCGGGTGGACGACATTGATATTGTTCGCTCGGTGTTTTTCGGCCTGTTGATCACGCCCTGGGCGGTGTACTTTCTTTCTGTGGTGGTGGATCAACTGGAAGAATCCCGTCAGCGCCTGTCTAAACTGGTCTCTAAGTTAAAAGACATGCGCTCACGTGACCAGGAGTTGAACCACAAGCTGCAGCAGAACATTGCGAAGTTGAACCAGGAGATCGAAGAGCGTATTAAAGCCGAAGAAGCGCGTGAAGAAGCGATGAAAGATCTGGAAAATGAGGTCTATCAGCGAGAGCGCACTCAGTTAGAGCTGGCAGAACGTACCGCGTTACTGCGCTCCTTCATCGATGCTTCCCCCGATTTGATTTACTACCGTAATGCTGAAGGCATTTTCTCAGGTTGTAACCGCGCGATGGAAGAGCTGACCGGCAAGCGGGAAAGTGAGCTGGTTGGTTTGACGCCCTGGGATGTCTACCGCAAAGAGGTGGCACAGCCGATTGTGGATACCGACCAGCAGGTGTTCGCCAACAACCGCGCGATTACTTACGAGCAGTGGCTCGAGTATCCGGATGGCCGGCGTAACTACTTTGAAATCCGTAAAGTGCCGTTTTACAGCAAAGATGGCCGCCATCTTGGCCTGGTGGGTTTTGGACGTGATATCACCGAGCGCAAGCGTCACGAAGAGTCACTCGAAAAAGCCAGCCGGGATAAAACCACTTTTATCTCCACCATCAGTCATGAGTTGCGCACGCCGCTCAACGGTATTGTCGGCTTGAGCCGGATGCTGCTCGATACGCCACTCACGCCGGAGCAGCGCAACCACATGCAGACGATCAACGTCAGTGCGATCACCTTGGGTAATATTTTCAACGATATCATTGATATGGATAAGTTCGATCGGCGTAAATTGGAGCTCTACCCGGCGCCGCTGAACTTTGAAGAGTTTGTTGTGGAAATGGAGAGTATTTCGGCGTTGATGGCTGAGCAAAAAGGGCTGAGGTTTGATCTCGAACGCCTCAGCGAACTGCCGGCGGCGATTGAAGTGGACGCCACCCGTCTGCGTCAGGTGTTGTGGAATTTGATCAGCAACGCGATGAAGTTCACCAAAGAAGGCGGGGTGGTGATGACGGTCAGTGCTGACGTAGACAATGGGCACGCCAACATCACCATGGAAGTCGAAGACAGCGGGATTGGCATTCCGGAAGCTGAGCTGGATAAGATTTTTGCCATGTATTATCAGGTGAAATCTGGCAAGGACAATCTGCACGCAGTCGGGACTGGGATTGGCCTGGCGGTGTCTAAACAGCTGATTAACATGATGGATGGCGACATCACCGTCAGCAGTGAAGAAGGCTTTGGTAGCACATTTACGGTGACGATCCGTGTACCGTTGGCGGACATTTCGCTGCCGGAGCAAAGCGCGCAGAGCGAACGCAAAGAGCTGAACATCTTCATGGTGGAAGACATTGAACTGAACATTACTGTGGCGCGCTCGTTACTGGAGAGTATGGGGCACGAAGTATCGGTGGCGATGACCGGGGAAGAAGCGATCGAGATGTTTGATCCTGAACTCTATGATCTGGTGTTCCTCGATATTCAGTTACCAGATATGACCGGATTCGATGTAGCAGCGTTTTTCCGTAACACTTACAAAGATCTGCCGCCGCTGGTGGCCTTGACGGCGAATGTACTCAAAAACAAAGCCGAGTACCTGCAAAAAGGCATGGACGATGCCATCAGTAAACCGTTGTCGGTAACCGCTGTTCAGGAAGTGATCGCGAAATTCACTTCAGACGAGCCGGCATTGGTGGTATCGGCGCCTGAAGTTACAGTGGAGACGACTGAGAGCAGTGATTTGTGCTGCCGGGTACTCGATCTGGATATGTTGGAGTCGTATGTTGATATTGTTGGGCCGCAACCGGTACTCGACAGCATCGATATGTTTGAAAACATGATGCCGGAGTATATTGAAGTACTCGACTCCAATATGACGGCCAAGCATCAAGACGGAATCGTGTCGGAAGCGCATAAAATTAAAGGTGCAGCGGGTTCTATCGGTTTGAAACACATTCAGAGTATCGCGCAGAAAGCGCAGTCGCCAGACATGCCTGCGTGGTGGGAAAACATCGATGACTGGGTTGAAGAGATAAAAAATGAGTATCTGAACGATATCCAGATACTAAGAAGTTGGTTAGAGCAGAGGGGAGAAAAATGAAAAAGTTAGCCGTGGCTTGTCTGACGAGCGTGTTGTTGTGGGGATGCAGCGCTCATCCAGTAGCGTGGGAGCAATCGAATGTGGCGACCATTGCCAATATTGCAGTGTCACTCAAAAGCACATTGTGGCTGAACAAAATGCCGACAGTGGAAGAAGAAACTGACCAGGTGCTGCACGGGGCGTTGTACCTCAGCTCAGATCAGTCTATGCCGGCGGATCTGGATGCCGAAGCTCTGATCATCAAGCAAGGAGACAACACCTGGCAGATCGATGCTAAGCAACTGGAAGTCCGGACTCAAAGTGAAAACCGTTGGGAAGTGGTGTTTGCTGAGCCTGTCGGCGTCAATGACCGTGCGCGCGTCGATGTGGCATTGCGTTTATCGGAAGGAGCAAAGACGCAGTGGCTGATCGAGAAAAACGTGAAAATTGATGTGGTGTATTGATGCGCCAAGAAGCAAAAAGGCTTGCCATTTGGCAAGCCTCTGTCGTTGTTAGGGAAGGGAATTACTCTTCCAAGTCGCCGCAGAAGCGGTAGCCTTCACCGTGAATGGTGGCAATAATTTCTGGTGTACCAGAGACCGACTCAAAGTGTTTACG
>NZ_WXWP01000149.1:0-18905 GCF_009904765.1 Vibrio sp. V39_P1S14PM300 | reverse complement strand
TTCTACGTCACAAACTGACGTGAACCTGCCATACGTAACGGCGGATGCAACCGGTCCTAAGCACGTGCGAAACTGGAATCTTTGGTTGAAGATCTGGTACAACGCTCTCTAGAGCCACTGAAAGTTGCTCTGGCTGATGCTGACTTATCAGTAAACGACATCACTGACGTTATCCTGGTGGGTGGTCAGACTCGTATGCCAATGGTTCAAGCGAAAGTTGCTGAGTTCTTTGGTAAAGAAGCGCGCCGTGACGTGAACCCTGATGAAGCAGTAGCTATGGGTGCTGCCGTTCAAGGTGGTGTACTGGCTGGTGATGTTAAAGACGTTCTGTTGCTAGACGTAACGCCACTGTCTTTGGGTATCGAAACCATGGGCGGTGTGATGACTAAACTGGTTGAGAAGAACACGACTATCCCAACCAAAGCGAACCAGGTTTTCTCTACTGCAGAAGACAACCAGAGCGCGGTAACTATCCACGTTCTGCAAGGTGAGCGTAAGCAAGCGATGTACAACAAGTCTCTGGGTCAATTCAACCTGGAAGGCATTCAGCCTGCACCACGTGGTATGCCACAGATCGAAGTCACCTTCGACTTGGATGCAGATGGTATCCTGCACGTGTCCGCGAAAGACAAGCAGACGGGTAAAGAGCAGAAGATCACTATCCAGGCATCTGGCGGTCTGAGCGATGATGAAATCGAGAAAATGGTTCAAGAAGCAGAAGCCAACAAAGAAGCGGACAAAAAGTTCGAAGAGCTGGCAACTGCACGTAACCAGGCAGACCAAATGATCCACGGCACTCGTAAGCAAGTTGAAGAAGCCGGCGACGCTCTGCCAGCGGAAGACAAAGAAAAGATTGAAGCGGCAGTCAGCGAGCTGGAAGACGCGCGTAAAGGCGACGACAAAGAAGCCATCGACGCGAAAGTTCAGGCTTTGATGACAGCGTCTCAGAAACTGATGGAAATCGCTCAGCAACAAGCTCAGGCTCAAGCAGCGCAAGGCGGCGACGAAGCGGCTCAGTCTAAAGATGACGACGTAGTCGATGCTGAGTTTGAAGAAGTAAAAGACGACAAGAAGTAATCTTGTCCTGACAGGTGGCGCCAAGCGCCGCCTGTTGTCAGAACTTCTAATGAAGTACGAAGCGGGCGTTTGGGGCAACTCTTACGCCCGCCTGTTTGTGAAAACTGTGTCGCTATAGATAAGACGGAGCCAGTACGGCCTTTTTATCCATATCGATATCAACACCAGGCGACAGTCCGTCGTTTGCAGTAATCAATTGGTGACGAACAACATGTCAAAACGTGATTTTTACGAAGTATTAGGCGTAAGCCGTGATGCCTCTGAGCGTGATATTAAGAAAGCTTATAAGCGCTTGGCGATGAAATACCACCCGGACCGAAATCAGGGTGATGAATCTGCCGCGGATAAGTTTAAAGAAGTAAAAGAAGCGTACGAGGTGCTGACCGAACCTCAGAAGAAAGCCGCGTACGATCAGTACGGTCATGCTGCCTTTGAACAGGGCGGTGGCGGCTTTGGTGGCGGTGGCTTCGGCGGCGCTGGTGCTGACTTTGGTGATATCTTCGGTGATGTCTTTGGTGATATCTTCGGTGGTGGTCGTCGTGGCGGTGGTCAGGCACGTGCTCAGCGCGGCGCAGACCTGCGCTACAACATGGAGCTGACACTGGAAGAAGCGGTGCGCGGTATCTCACGTGAGATTGAAGTCCCGACCTTAGTGCACTGTGATACGTGTGATGGCAGCGGTGCAAAGAAAGGCACTTCGCCGGAAACCTGTGGTACCTGTCATGGTCACGGCCAGGTGCAGATGCGCCAGGGTTTCTTTGCGGTTCAGCAAACCTGTCCAACCTGTCATGGTAAAGGCAAGATCATCAAAGATCCGTGTAATGTTTGTCACGGACAAGGCCGTAAGCAGAAGACCAAAACACTGAATGTGAAAATTCCGGCGGGTGTGGACACGGGCGATCGTATCCGTTTATCCGGAGAAGGTGAAGCCGGTGAAATGGGCGCGCCAGCAGGTGACTTGTACGTACAAGTGCACGTGAAAGAGCACCACATCTTTGAACGTGAAGGCAATAACCTGTATTGCGAAGTGCCTGTCAGCTTTGCGATGGCAGCGCTGGGCGGTGAAGTGGAAGTGCCGACGCTGGATGGTCGGGTGAACCTGAAAGTGCCGGAAGAGACTCAGACTGGACGTATGTTCCGTATGCGTGGCAAAGGCGTGAAAAGCGTTCGGGGTGGTGGTATTGGCGATCTAATCGTGAAGCTGGTGGTTGAGACACCAGTCAAGCTGAGCAGTCGTCAGAAAGAATTGCTGCGTGAGTTTGAAGAGTCTTGTGGTGGTGATGCCAACCGTCATAAACCTAAATCACACGGCTTCTTCCAAGGTGTGAAAAAGTTTTTTGATGACCTGACCAGCTAAACATGGCGTGGTCTGGTAAATAAAAAGGGTTAGCTTCGGCTAACCCTTTTTTGTGGTTGCGATTTAGCGCCAGCATCGTCGAGGAGCGGATTCACCCAGATGGTTGAGTGTCAGGGCTTCGTAAGTTTGACCCTGACAGGTATCGAGGTGCTGTCGGGTTGCCGTTTGTGGCAGTGCACGGATCTGGTACCCCTGAGTCGAGGCTGAAACGCTGAACTGATAGCGTGACGGGTCTGAATCGCACACCAGACAGATGCCAGCCGAGATTACCGTACCGGTATGATAACCACTGCGATAGTGCTGCTCTAAAGAGAGCTGAATACGGCTCAGGTCGCTGAGTGCCTGATGGCGGTGCGCACTACGTACGTGTGCGGTGTAACTCGGATAGACAAACGCCGCCAGCAGTCCAATTATAGCGAGCACTATCAGAAGTTCGATCAATGTCATTGCATTTAATCGATGGATAAAAGGCTTACATTGTTTTCTTCGAATCATTTCCAGTCCTTCCTTGTCTGGTGGGGACTCATTTTTCGCAACTGGTAGCATAGGCGCAAGTTGATTGTGGCGGATTTCGTCAGTTACACAGGATTTTGGGAAATGGTTCGCGGGTTCACTTTGATGGAATTGTTGATTACGCTCGGTATCACTCTGACTATGTTGATGACGGCAGTACCGGCTTACTCAGCTTTGTCCGACTATTTCAAAATGACTCAACTGGCGCGCTCGTTAGAGAGCTTTTTGCATCAGGCTCGGGCCGAAGCCGTGTACCGCAATCAAGATCTCTGGGCGCATGTCGAGGTCAGTCAGCGACCGGATGTGAGCGGAGAGTGGCAGATCTGGTTGAGTGATTCTGATGAGTCGGGAAAGGGAGCGGTATTGCTGCGTTTTTCGGGGCAGCGTTATCACGGTATTGCCTTTGAGTCTCAATTTAGCTCAGAACAAATCAAATTTGATGGGGTGCGAGGCAAAATCAAAAACGGTTCAATCTATCTGTATCCAAAGCAGCATCGCGAGCGGGCGCTCAGAATTGGCACGTCGTTCGGCGCCAGTCGGATCAAGTTATGTGGGCTGGAAGGTGAACAATATGGTTATCCGGCGTGTTAGTCAGCGTGGCGGTTCACTGGTGGAACTGATGGTGGCCAGTCTATTAGGACTGTTGGTACTTGCCATGATCGGCTCATTGATGATAAGCATGCAGCGTATGCTCACAGAGCGCGGTCTTCGGTTGTTGTTGGCACAAAACCTCAGCAGTGCCATTCAGCAAATGAAAGAAGACGCGCAGCGCGCCGGTTACAATGGCATCGAGGCTTCATCACTGATGTTATCGGGTGCAGATGCTGTGCTGCACGTTGAGTCGGATCCAGCTCTGTTGGGGTATGTTTACCGGGTTGCTTCTTCCGGCAATGAGGCGTTCCGGCATGTGGTGTACCGGCTTGAGGAGGGCAAGCTGAAACTGTGTGAGAAAGATCAGCCTGATATTCTGACCGTCGTATCGGCAGCAGTCTCCGGGTATCAGGGGGTATGCTTTTCACTGTTTGAACCAGCGCAGATCCGAGTGACGGCTTTTCGGCCGACGACACAGGTGTTGATCAGTAATGCGACTCGCTCCGGATTCACGTCGATCACGCTGGAGGCGCAATTGGCGGCCAAACCAGCCGTGAGTCAGGCGGTATCGGTGGCATTGAAACACAGGAACTGGCAATGATGATACGCCAGCACGGTAGCGCCATCTTACTGGTGACGAGTGTGCTGCTACTGGCGGCGTTAGTGGTCACGCTGGGCTCGGCTCGGCAGATGTTTTTTCTGCTGAAACAGGCGAACAATCACATCAAAAGCCGTCAACAGCACTGGTTGGCGGAAGGCGCTCTGGAGTGTGCCATGGCTCAGAGCCAGCCGTTGAAAGCCTGGCCGGACATCTTGAGCGATTGTCTTGATGGCAAAGGCATCTTGCCGCAGGTAACGTCCACGGCGACGGGTTTTTTGGTGAGCGCCAACGCGGGTTTTGCACATTTGCGTAAAGAAATTCAAATAGGCGGTGACTTATCCGCTGGAGCACTTCAGTCGAGCGCGGACCTTTATTTTCATGGTTCAGCCTCCTTCTCTACTCCCGATCCCGGGGCCGTGACAGAGCAGGGCTGGCAATGCGTTGCCATTCGTTACCGGGATCAACTGGTGACCACAGGGGCAGAAAACAAAGGGTTAAGTGCCATCACGCCACCATACACCGGTTTTCCTGAACCGGGGATGCCAGGTTATTGTGCGGCGGGGCATCAAACCCGTTCATCCAGTGGCACTGATTTAGGGCAGGACTTCGTCCGGGATGAGAGCGTCGAGCCGTTTTCGGCATTCTTCGGTGTGCAGGCCGGGCAGTATGCACGGATTCGTGATGCCGGTAGTTTTACCGTGCTTCATGGCAGCGGCCTGCCTGTCCGGGTTGAGGCGTGCGGGAGCAAAGTGGCGAATTTAGTGGAGATGGGACAGCGACATATCTGGGTGGAAGGGGGCTGTGAAATCGAGCCTCAGGCCTATGCGCGCCTGGTGCAAGCCAGTCAGATGACCGACGGGATCATCCTGTTGATCCACGATGGCGTGTTTTCGCTGATGAGTGACGCCAGCGCAGCTACGCTGCCAGCGCTGAAAGGAGTGATGTTCCTGGTTAACCACGATTACACTCCGCAGCTGGCAGATTGGAGCGGATTTGAGGCGGCAAGTTATCTGCAGCACGAGCCGAATGATATCGCCATCGAGGTTCGCCAGAGAGCGGCGTATTTTCAACATGGTGCGGTCAGCGTTTCCGGTGGACAGTTCTTTGCAGCAACGGGGCAGGCTGCAATCTTCTACACGACACTGGATTTTGCTTACAACCGTGACACGGTCGATGCCATTCGCCGTACCCACGCAAAAATAGTCTGGCGCGAGGGCAGTTGGTATGCGCGTTAGTCTTGCTGGTTTCAGTCTGATTGAAGTTTTAATCTCGCTGATGTTGATCAGTGTAGCGGCGCTTGGCTTTGTCAGGATCCAGACTTATGTTGAGCGTCAAACCGACTATGTCAGCAACGCGGTGAATGCATTACATCTGGCGGAAACTCAGTTAGAGTGGTTTCGTACACGCGGGGTGTCGTCGGCTCTGACGGCAAACTTTGATCGTGATGTCATCTCAGGTCAGACTTGGTCGGCCCCTTTTTACACGGTGAGCTGGGCAGTCGCTGCCGCACCGTTGTCCGCCAGCCTCAAATCGATCTCGGTGAGCGTGAGTTGGCCAGACCGGCATGGAACGCCTCAGCACGTTGAGTTGTCCACGCTTCTTTCGCGTTACAGTGAGTTCGATACGTCAATGCAATCCGGTGACTAAGGCCTGATATGAATAGCCTTTAGCTAACGACGTACGTTATATATTGCATTTTGGTTTCAAGATTGTTTACTTGTGGTGGGTGATGATGTGTCTCGTCTGTTACTCTGCTATTGCGTTTTTGCAAAATATGTCTCCATTTTTGTAATTCCCTTTGGAATCTTGTGCTTTTGAAAAGGCGTTTTAATAAAATGTGTCCTGAAATAGAGGCACAAATCATTATTAAAACAGCGGGTGTCAGCGTTGGTTGATATCCAGATGCCGGGGCAACAACATCATAAAATGGAGTTACCATGAGTAACCAAGCTGTAAATCAGGCGCCATCTCAGAAGCAGAGTGGGATGGATCGCTTTCTCAACTTTATCGAACGGGCTGGTAATAAGATCCCTGACCCGGCGATTCTGTTCTTCTGGGCACTGGTCATTGTCTGGGTTTCGTCCGCCCTTTTGTCAAATGTTACGTTTGACCTTATCAACCCTCGAACCGGCGAAGCACTACAGGTTAACAACCTCCTGACCGGTCAGGCACTGGCCAGTTTTTTGGCCAATATGGTCTCAACCTTTACTGGCTTCGCCCCGCTTGGGATCGTGCTGGTCGCGATGCTCGGGGTCGGTGTGGCAGATTCGTCCGGCTTTATTACCACCGGGCTGAAAAAAATGCTCAACTTCACGCCGGCCAGATTGCTGACACCTATGTTGATTCTGGTGGCGATTGTGTCCCACACCGCGGCGGATGCCGGGTATGTGTTGGTTATTCCATTGGGCGGGATCATTTTCCATGCCGCTGGCCGTCACCCTCTGGCGGGTATTGCTGCGGCATTTGCTGGCGTTTCAGGCGGTTTCTCCGCGAACTTCATTCCTTCAGGAATCGATCCCTTGCTGGCGGGGTTCACCCAGACGGCGGCGCAAGTGCTGGATCCCGACTACGTAGTGAACCCGCTGGCGAATATTTTCTTCACCGGGTTGTCGTCGGTGATCATTGTGGCAATCGGCTGGTACGTGACGGAAAAAATTATTGAACCCCGTTTGCGTCAGATGCCTGTGGATGAAGATGCTGAAGCGGCCCCAGATCTCGGTTCATTTAGCGCAACGGAGTCCAAGGCATTTCGCTACGCTGGCTGGGCGATGTTGGCTGGTATTGCACTGCTGATTTTTGCAGTGTTGCCAGAAGACTCCGCCTTGCGTTCGTCGGAAGGGGAAATCACCGCATTTTCCGCACCGCTGATGAAGTCGATTGTGCCACTGATCTTCATTCTGTTTATCATTCCGGGCATCGTTTACGGCCGTGTAGCCGGCACGTTCAAGAGCAGCAATGATGTGATTAAAGCCATGTCTGATACCATGTCGACCATGGGCGCGTACATTGTGATGTCGTTTTTTTGTGCCCAGTTCCTGGCCGCTTTTGGTCAGTCTAACATCGGTACTATGCTGGCGCTGTATGGTGCTGAGGGACTGAAAGCATTGAACTTACCGGGACAGGCTACCATCATCGGTATGATTCTGCTCACGGCGGCAGTGAACCTGTTGGTCGGCTCTGCATCGGCAAAATGGGCGCTGATTGGCCCGATTTTGGTGCCAATGCTGATGGCTGTGGGGATTTCGCCGGAACTGTCACAAGCAGCGTATCGAGTGGGAGATTCCGTGTCGAACATCATTTCACCACTGATGGTATTCTTCCCTCTGGTGGTGGTGTACTGCCAACGTTATGTAAAGTCGACCGGCATTGGTACGCTGGCATCGCTGATGATGCCGTTTTCCATCGCGATGTTGATCGGGTGGTCGATATTCCTGCTGGCGTACTGGGGGCTGAGTATTCCACTTGGTATTCAGGCACCGTACACCTACTCTATGTAAAGTCGTTGCCGAAGAAAAAACGCAGGCCTTTGCCTGCGTTTTTTATTGGAGTGGGCGGCTTGTCCGGTGACTATCCTCGTCAACGACTTACCGTTATAATTTTGTCAGTGTTGTTATTAATCTCTTTGTCGGAGCTACTGTGTCGCAATCCCCGTTTTCCCCTCAAGATGAACATTTCATGCGCCGTGCGATAGAGCTGGCACGTCAGGCGGAAGCCGAAGGGGAAGTGCCGGTCGGAGCGGTGCTGGTGAAAGACGGCCAGGTGATCGCGGAAGGATGGAACCGTTCTATTTGCAGTCATGACGCGACAGCGCATGCGGAAATTCAAACGCTGCGTCAGGCGGGTCAGGTGCTGCAGAACTATCGTCTGCTGGATACCACGCTGTACGTAACTCTGGAACCTTGCCCTATGTGTGCGGGCGCTCTGTTGCACAGCCGGGTGAAAAGAGTGGTGTATGGTGCGCCGGATCTGAAAGCCGGAGCTGCCGGAACTGTGTTGGATCTGTTTGCCAGTCAGGCTGCGTATCACTACGCCGATGTGGAGTCTGGTTTGTTGGAGCAGGAGTGTCGCGAGCAGCTTCAGGCGTTTTTTAAGCGTCGCCGTAAAGAAATCAAAGCACTGAAACAAGCGAATAGGGCAGCAGGAGAAGAGTAAGACCAGACAGCAAACACCCGCCGAGGCAGATGTCTGCTCATTGATGATCAGGCCATGCAGGCTTGCATGAAAGCGCGGTTACGCCAGATGATTTTCTTTTTGTTGTTGGCCAACATACGTTTACGACGATTGGTCGCAACGGTTTTATACAGGCGTTTCGATTGCATTTTACGTTTCAGCATAAAACCACCCCCCTAGTAAAATCCGTCACCTCTGTATGGGTGACGTGCTTGGTTGATATTCAAAATACCGTTATAACTGTCCAATATGACTGAACGATGAAACTCAGCAAGAATCTGAATTTGGCTAATATGTATGGCTTTTTCGCCTAAAAATCAAGAGGGCAGCGCGATATTCGCGCTGCCCTCGGCGTTTAGGTGAGGTTGGAATTGAGCTGCAATTACGGCGTGTCAATACCGGTGCCGGCGGCCGATTGGGCAGGATTCGGCGCGGTGTTTACGGCTGAGCTCTGCGTCTCTGGCTCACTGATGATATCTGGCAGCTCGTCTTCCGGTGCGGCGATCACGGCCAGATCATTGATGTCTGCATCGGCATCATTGGCCGTTTGCTGCTCCACATGGCCGATGATGCTTTGATAATAGCGGCGAATGTTTTCCACGTAATTCTTAGCCTCGTCGCCCCGGGCATAGCCATAACGGGTTTGACTGAAATAGCGTTTTTGGCGCAGCAGTGGCAGACGATCTTTTACGTCATTCCAGGCATCCGGGTTCGCTCCCTGCTTTTTGGTCAGGCGGCGAGCATCCATCATATGGCCGTAGCCTACGTTGTAGGACGCCAATGCAAACCAGATCTTTTCATGTTCGTTGATGCTGTCCGGGACCCGTTCGACCATTCGGCGTAAATATTCCACGCCGCCCAGCACAGATTGCTCAGGATCCAGTCGGTCCTGCACTCCAACGCTTTTGGCGGTGGGCAGGGTTAGCATCATCATGCCGCGCACACCAGTGGGTGATTTCGCGGTTGGATTCCAGTGGGATTCCTGATACGCCAACGCGGCAATCAACCGCCAGTCAAACTCTTTAGAGTATTTTTTAAACAGCGGTGACCATTTGGGCAGCTTGTCATCCAGCGCGCGGATAAATGCACGGGTATCAACGTAATCGAAGCTGCCGACGTGACCAATGTATTTCTCTTCCAGATTGGCCAGATGGCCAGACTGTTTCAGGTTGCCAAAGAATTCGATCATCAGCGCATAGAGACTTTCATCTTCTGAGCGACGAATAAACCAGGAGATCGGTTGATCTTCGGTCAGCTCAAACGCCAGTGCCAAATCCGGATAAACACGTTGCGACAACGAGACTTCAATGGAGTCGGCCACAGTAAAGCGTATTTTACCATCGGAGACTTTTTTCAACTGATCGTTGACGTCTGAGTTGGTGTCAATCTGATAGCGAAATTGCGGATACTGGCGCTGAATGTCCGTCAGAGTCTTTTTGAAGTGGGAGTCATTGACGATCTCAATCACAGGTCTGTCGTTGGTGTCATCGCTGAGCGTATTTTGTCGGTTGACCAGCTGTTTTACCGAGCGTGGGCGCCATTGACCTTTTTTATACACCAACTGTTGGCTGACGTAGTAGTAGGCAGGGCCAGCACGAAAACGTGACAGGCGCTCTTCGGACTGGGACAGACCTGCGGCGATCAGATCGATTTCACCACGTTCCAGTGCCGGGTAGAGGCTGGAGATACGGTACGCGGGTTTCATCTCGAGTTTGACGCCCAACTCATTTGCGAATTCACGCGCCAGTTCGTAGTCCAGGCCTGCCGGGCCATCCGGGCCAATGTAATAGGAGAGCTGGTTGTTGAGCGTACCGACTCGCAGAACGCCGCGCTCGCGGATCTGGTCCAGTTCACTTTTGGGCTCAGACTCAATCTGGCATCCCTGGAGAAAAAGGGCGAGCAAGAACAGCGTCAGGGCGCGGTAGAGTCGTCGCATATAGTTATAATTCATGAATGATAAATCTCGTACTTCCGGTGCGGCTCAAAGAACCAGTGTTCATTTGAGTTCCGACATTTATATCAAAGAGGCATAAGTTGGCAAAGTCCGGTAAGGTAAAGATTTGTCGATCTGCGTTCAATGCTGCCAATTTTGGCCTAATTCAAAAATGACAAAAAAAGTGACGCAAACGGTTGCTTTTGATGTTACATCACAAAAACAATTCCTATATAATGCGCTCGCAAAGGAGAGGTGAAATCGGTATAAGTTCTGGGTTTTATTGTAACTTGCTGAATTTATTCCAATATTACCTTAATCACTTGCATAAGAGACCTAAGCACATGAGAATTTTGCGTGGCTCCCCAGCTCTTTCTGAGTTTCGTGTCAGTAAATTACTGGAACTTTGTCATGAACAAGCTCTGCCGGTAACCGGTATTTACGCAGAGTTTATGCACTTTGCTGATCTGACCGCTGATCTGGATGCACCTGAGTTAGAGAAATTAGAAAAACTTCTGACGTACGGCCCAACGATCGAAGAGCACGAGCCTCAAGGTCTTTTGCTTTTGGTGACTCCGCGCCCGGGTACTATCTCACCTTGGTCTTCAAAATCCACCGACATTGCAAAAAACTGTGGTCTGAGCAAAGTGAAGCGCCTTGAGCGCGGCACCGCTTATTACGTAGAATCTTCGACAACGCTATCGGACGCGCAAGTGGATGCGGTAAAAGCGCTTATCCACGATCGTATGATGGAAACCGTGTTCACGGAACTTGAAGCCGCGTCAGCACTGTTTACGGTCGCAGAGCCTAAGCCTGTCGCGCACGTTGATATCTTAGCGGGTGGTCGTGTTGCACTTGAAGAAGCAAACGTTTCCCTAGGTTTGGCGCTCGCAGAAGATGAAATTGATTACTTAGTCGAGAACTTTACTAAGCTAGGTCGTAACCCTAACGACATCGAGCTGATGATGTTTGCTCAGGCGAACTCAGAGCACTGTCGTCATAAAATCTTTAATGCAGACTGGACTATCGATGGCGTAGACCAAGAAAAGTCGCTGTTTAAGATGATCAAAAACACATTCGAAACGACACCTGACTATGTGCTGTCTGCATACAAAGACAACGCAGCAGTAATGACCGGTTCGAAAGTGGGTCGTTTCTTCCCAGACCCTAAATCTCGTCAATACACTTATCACCATGAAGATGCACACATCTTAATGAAGGTAGAGACGCACAACCACCCGACGGCAATTTCTCCATGGCCGGGGGCATCAACCGGTTCTGGCGGTGAAATCCGTGACGAAGGCGCGACCGGTATCGGTGGTAAACCCAAAGCGGGTCTGGTTGGTTTCACCACATCTAACTTGCGTATTCCTGGTTATGAACAGCCTTGGGAAACCGACTTCGGTAAGCCGGGTCGTATCGTAAACGCACTAGATATCATGCTGGAAGGCCCTCTGGGCGGCGCGGCATTCAACAACGAATTTGGTCGTCCAAACCTATTGGGTTACTTCCGTACTTACGAAGAAAAAGTGACCTCTCATGCGGGTGAAGAGGTGCGTGGTTACCACAAACCAATCATGATCGCGGGCGGTATGGGTAACATCCGTGACGAACACGTACAAAAGAAAGAGATCCCAGTAGGTGCGAGCCTAATCGTACTTGGTGGTCCGGCAATGAACATCGGTCTTGGTGGCGGTGCGGCGTCTTCAATGGCGTCAGGTCAGTCAGCTGAAGATCTGGACTTTGCTTCAGTACAACGTGAAAATCCAGAGATGGAGCGTCGTTGTCAGGAAGTGATCGACCGTTGTTGGCAGCTAGGTGAAGACAACCCAATCGCCTTTATCCACGATGTGGGCGCGGGCGGTATCTCTAACGCATTACCTGAGCTTTGTGACGACGGTGAGCGTGGCGGCAAGTTCCAGCTACGTGATGTACCAAATGATGAATTGAGCATGAGCCCACTGGAAATCTGGTGTAACGAATCTCAGGAACGTTACGTTCTTGCCGTTGCGCCAGAAAACATGCAAGCATTCGATGCCATCTGTAAGCGTGAACGTGCACCTTACGCTGTGGTCGGTGTGGCAACAGAAGAGCGTCATCTGACATTAGAAGACTCACACTTCGACAACACGCCAATTGATATGCCAATGGATATCCTGCTTGGTAAAACACCGAAGATGCATCGTGAAGCGACGACGTTGAAAGTCGATAGCCCAGCGATTGCACGTGATGGTATTGAAATTAACGAAGCGGCAGAGCGCGTACTGCGTCTACCAACGGTTGCTGAGAAAACCTTCCTGATTACAATCGGTGACCGCTCAGTAACGGGGCTGGTGGCCCGTGACCAGATGGTTGGTCCTTGGCAGGTGCCTGTCGCGAACTGTGCGGTTACGGCGGCAAGTTACGACACCTACCACGGCGAAGCAATGTCGATGGGTGAGCGCACGCCGGTTGCGTTACTCGACTTCGGCGCATCGGCTCGTCTGGCGGTAGGTGAGTCACTGACTAACATCGCGGCGACAGACATCGGCGATATCAAACGTATCAAACTGTCGGCGAACTGGATGTCTCCAGCGGGTCACCCGGGCGAAGATGCGGGTCTTTACGAAGCAGTGAAAGCGGTCGGTGAAGAGTTGTGTCCGGCGCTGGGTTTGACTATCCCGGTTGGTAAAGACTCCATGTCGATGAAGACCAAGTGGGAAGAGAATGGCGAAAGCAAAGAAGTCACTTCACCGTTATCGTTGGTTATCACTGCGTTTGGCCGTGTTGAAGACGTACGTAAGACCGTAACGCCTCAGCTTCGTACCGACAAAGGTGAAACGTCGCTGGTGCTGGTTGATCTGGGCAACGGTAAGAACCGTCTTGGCGCTACCGCATTGGCGCAGGTGTACAAGCAACTGGGGGACAAACCCGCTGACGTCGACAACGCAGAGCAACTGAAAGGTTTCTTCGATGCGATGCAAAAACTGGTGCGAGCCGACAAACTGCTGGCTTACCACGACAAAGGCGATGGCGGCTTGCTCGTCACGCTCGCAGAAATGGCTTTTGCGGGTCACTGCGGTGTGAAAGCCAACATTGCTGAGCTAGGCGAAGATACGCTGGCGGCGCTATTTAACGAAGAACTTGGTGCGGTTGTTCAGGTTAAGAACGACAACTTGGATTCAGTGCTGTCTACGCTAGCGGCAAACGGCTTAGAATCATGCTCACATGTGATTGGTTCCGTTGATGCTTCAGACCGCTTTGTTATCACCTCTGGTGATGCCGTCGTACTTGAGCGTTCACGTACCGAGTTACGTGTTATCTGGGCAGAAACGACGCATAAAATGCAGGCACTGCGTGATAATCCAGCGTGCGCCGACCAGGAATTTGAAGCGAAGAAAGATAATTCGGACCCGGGTCTGAACGTCTCACTTAGCTTTGATGTCAACGAAGATATCGCCGCGCCGTACATTGTTAAAGGTGCGAAACCTAAGATGGCGATTCTGCGCGAGCAGGGCGTGAACTCTCACGTTGAAATGGCGGCAGCGTTTGACCGTGCGGGCTTCGAAGCAACCGATATCCACATGAGTGACATTCTAACAGGTCAGGCGGCACTGGATGAGTATCAGGGGCTGGTGGCTTGCGGTGGTTTCTCTTATGGTGACGTACTCGGTGCAGGGGAAGGGTGGGCGAAGTCTATCCTGTTTAACGCCCAAGCGCGTGAGCAATTCCAAGCCTTCTTCAACCGTGAAGAGACGTTCTCTCTCGGGGTGTGTAACGGTTGTCAGATGTTGTCGAACCTAAAAGAACTGATCCCAGGAGCGGAGCTGTGGCCACGTTTTGTTCGCAACGAATCGGAACGTTTTGAAGCGCGCTTTAGCCTGGTTGAAGTGCAGAAATCGGATTCTGTCTTCTTTGATGGTATGGCGGGATCTCGTATGCCTATTGCGGTTTCTCACGGTGAAGGCCGCGTGGAAGTGCGTGGTGGTGAGCACCTAAACGCCATTGAAGCATCCGGTACTGTCGCGCTGCGTTACGTTGATAATAACGGTAACCCAACACAGCAATATCCGAATAACCCGAATGGTTCACCAAATGCGATTACTGGCCTGACAACCGCAGACGGCCGCGTGACCATCATGATGCCGCACCCTGAGCGGGTATTCCGCACAGTGGCGAATTCCTGGGCGCCGGAAGGCTGGGGTGAAAATGGCGCTTGGATGCGTATGTTCCAGAATGCACGTAAAAACATGGGTTAAGTTTGATTGTTTTCACCATATTAATCGCGCAGGTCTGTTGGCCTGCGCTTTTTTATGGATCTTGGCCGTCGGGAGCCGCTGCGTTTCGTGCCGGGCAAAAAATAGTTACAGCCAAAGGCGAACTTTTATGCTCTAATACCGCGCTATTCGGACCCGGAGATGGTGCTGTATGGAATTTAAGCTTTGCAGAGGTGGATGTCTCCTGCGGGGCTATGTCTACGTTATCCTTTAGGAAAATGACAATGTCGAAAAGTAAGAAATTTGCTGTCCGCGTGAGTGAAAAACGTGGTGGCTGGTGCGCTGAAATCACCCGTCAGGTGACGTCTCGTAAAACCGTTGTGTCTAAACGCGAAACCGGTTTTGAGACAGAAGCACAGGCTCAGGCCTGGGGCGAGCAGGAGCTGGCCGGGTTCATCAAGAACCAGACTGAGCGCAACGCACGCAAATCTGCCCAGCGTAAAGCGCGCAGCGCCGACTAACGCCAGTGACGCAGTACGATGCCATGATTGAGCATTGCACGAAACAAAAAAGGTTGACGAGTGATCGTCAACCTTTTGTTTTTCTGTCTCTGAGTGGTTATCGGAACTGACCCACTTCTGGCAAAAACTCAAAGCCTGCTTCAGCCAGTTTGGTTTCCAACTGCGTCTTATCAAGCTCAAAGTAGGCGACCAACTTATCTAAATCGCCCGCAAAATCATCGCGCAGTTTCATGTTGATGATGCTCATCAACATGACAGGATCCATAGTGGCAAAGTTACTCAGGTTCATCATTTATCCTCAAAGTCTGAAATCAGCAGATTGGCCGCGGCAAAGGCGGCTTTTTCACGGGTGTCCAGTGGCAGTGACTCATCCGCTGCAATCTCATTGAGTGCTTTCACCGCGCAACTGATGGCTTGAGGGATATAAGCCTGATCACCACTGCCGATCTGCGCATAAAGCTCGCGCACCATTTCGCAGCAATCGTATACTTGCATGTGTCGTCTTCCTATAAATGATAACTGCTCTCAAATATACACAGACGCGTTTTGAAATACAAAAGCAGAACTTGTCCTGGCGCAAGCCTAGGCTGGAAACGGTGAAAAATCCGCCTCAAATCAGCGGATTTGCTGCTCAAGCTGAGCGATTACATCCGGTTCGAGTCGCAGTTGTTTAGCCAGTTCTGCCAGATAGGCTTTTTCCATGAAGTTCTGTTCATCTGCCACGATCAACGAGGCGAGATAAATTTCACTGGCTTGTTGAGGAGATGTGGCGAGAGTTGCGATGTCGGTCGGATCAAGCGGTTTGTTGAGTTCAGCCTGAATCAGTTGGCGTGCTGACGGATCCGCGCCAAGACCTTTAAGCGTCTCTTCGATACGCGCCATTTCCTGCTCGTCGACATGACCGTCGGCTTTAGCTGCGGCTATCATCGATTTGATGATCAGCTCATTATGGTGGTTGTCGTTTGCATCAAAAATTTCTTCCTGATCCGGGCCGGGCTGCTGTTTTTGCCAGTCATTATAGACTTTGTAAGCCAGTGCACCTAACGCTGCGGCCCCACCGACTTTAAGGGCGGTTTTGCCCATTTTCTTACTTTTCTTCGAACCCATCAGCAAACCGATGAGTCCGCCACCGACCGCGCCGGCGCCCAGCGTCGATAAACTTCCTGAGTTCTGTTTTATTTGCTGTTTTCCCTGACGCAGCATGTCGGAATTGAGTGCTTGATTGAGAAGATTTTTAAGATCCATAGGTCACCTCCTTGATGAATAAAGGCAGTGTAGTCGGAGAAAGCTGAACCGTGGATTAACAGGCATAAAAAAGGGCTGGCGATCAGCCAACCCTATGTTTGTACAACAGCGTTGTTTATTTCATCTGAGCGTTCAGGTGCTCAATGATGTCTGTCATTGCGACCGGTGTTTTCTCGCCGGTACGACGGTTTTTGTATTCGAAGTTGCCTTCATCCATGCTGCGATCGCCAATCACCACGGTGTGTGGAACACCGATCAGTTCAATGTCGGAGAACATCACACCCGGACGCTCTTTACGATCATCAAACAATACTTCGATGCCCATGGCAGTCAGTTCAGCATACAATTTTTCAGCGGCTTCCTGAACACGCTCAGACTTGTGCATATTCATCGGGACAATCGCAACCTGGAACGGTGCGATGGCGTCTGGCCAGATGATGCCGTATTTGTCGTGGTTTTGTTCGATTGCTGCAGCAACAACGCGCGATACACCGATGCCGTAACAACCCATCTCCAGAATCACATTTTTACCATCTGGACCAAGTACACCACAGTTCATCTTCTCAGAGTAGTTTTTACCCAGTTGGAAGATATGACCTACTTCGATACCACGTTTCAGCTGAAGAGTTCCCTGGCCACATGGGCTCGGATCGCCTTCGACAACGTTACGCAGATCTTCCACTTGTCCCAGTTCGACATCACGGCCCCAGTTAATACCAAAGTAGTGTTTGTCATCAATGTTGGCGCCTGCGCCGAAATCACTCATGACCGCCACGGTGCGATCAACGATAAATGGCAGTGTCAGACCCACAGGACCCAGTGAGCCAGGACCGGCACCAATCAGCGCACGGATTTCTTCTTCCGTCGCCATCTCAAGAGGTGCTGCTACTTGAGGAAGGTTTTCTGCTTTCACTTCGTTGAGTTCGTGATCGCCACGGATGATCAGAGCGATGATGTCCGCGTCTACTTCATCAGATGCTTTAACGAATAGAGTTTTAACTGTCTTCTCGATCGGCAGATCAAATTGCTCTACTAGTTCAGCGATGGTTTTCGCGTTAGGTGTATCGACCAGCGTCATCTCTTGTGTTGGTGCCACTGCCGAATTGGCAGGGGCTAATGCTTCGGCTTTCTCAATGTTGGCTGCGTAGTCTGATTCTGTAGAGAAGGCGATCAGGTCTTCGCCACTTTCTGCCAGAACGTGGAACTCCTGTGAGCCGCTGCCACCGATTGCACCGCTGTCAGCCAGTACCGGACGGTAATCCAGCCCCATGCGGTCAAACGCGTTGCAGTAGGCGTCGTGCATCGCGTCGTAGGACTTCTGCAGGCCGTCTTTATCGATGTCGAAGCTGTAGGCATCCATCATCGAGAATTCACGTGCGCGCATCACACCAAAGCGAGGACGGCGCTCGTCACGGAATTTCGTCTGGATCTGGTACAGGTTCAAAGGCAGTTGTTTGTAAGAGCTGACTTCGTTACGTACCAGGCTGGTGATCACTTCTTCAGCGGTCGGGCTCAGTACAAACGGACGAACATGGCGGTCAGTAAAGCGAAGCAGTTCAGGTCCCATCTTTTCGCTGCGACCTGTCTCTTCCCAAAGTTCAAACGGTTGAACCACGGGCATCAGAGTTTCGATTGCACCCGCGTTGTCGATTTCTTGACGAACGATGTTTTCGACTTTACGCAGCACGCGCAGACCGGTAGGCAGCCAGGTGTACAAACCTGAAGCCAGCTTACGGATCATACCCGCACGTAGCATGAGCTGGTGGCTCACGACTTCTGCGTCGTTTGGAGTCTCCTTCAGAGTAGAAAGAAGATAGTTACTGGTACGCATTAAATTTATCCGTTTATCAAAGTTAGATACTCAAGCCTGAATGGGCAGGAGTATGGACGTCCCACGAAGAGAAATTTGTAAGCCGCCTATAATATCAGCCTATTGGCTTTGTCAAAAGCTTTCAATCGCGGTAACTGTTACTAAGTTAGCGCTTACTGAGAATTTTACGTTCAGATCGAACAAATTTACCGCATATTCTTTGCTGTCGGTGCGATTTTTTTTATACGCCGGGCGTGGATCCTGAGCCAGAACTTGTTCAATGACCAGGCGCTTTTGTGCGGCATCATTCTGCTGCGTGAGGCTGTGTTCGGCCGAGGGTGAAAAGATCACCGTGGCACATTGTGGCGCCTCATCAGCATAACCGCCATGCGCATCTGAAATGGCATCGGAGTAGGGGATGTAAGGTTTGATGTCGACGATGGGGGTGCCATCGACCAGATCAACGCTGCCAAGTTGCAGGTAAACCTGATCACCCTGACGCGTGATGCCGCGCAGTTTCACCGCCGACATGCCGATGCCATTGGGACGAAATGTCGAGCGTGACGCAAACACGCCCACTCGTTCGTTGCCTCCCAGGCGCGGAGGGCGGACCGTGGGCTTCCAGCCTGCGTCAAGGTTTTGGTCAAACAGGAACAGCAGCCAGATATGGCTGAACTGCTCAATTCCCCGCACCGATTCAGGGCAGTTTGCTTCCCCCAACAGCCTGATCTGGGCGGAGGCGGCTGGTACCAGACGGGGTTGTCGTGGCACGGCAAATTTTTCTTTATACGGGCTTTCGATGACGCCTATGGGATCAATTGAATACATTTCCACGCTCATTGCGGCTTAACTGGCGCACAAAAATACCATAAATTTTGCTTGCAATTGTTG
>NZ_WXWP01000238.1:0-18906 GCF_009904765.1 Vibrio sp. V39_P1S14PM300 | reverse complement strand
ACCAATATGTGACGGGTTACTTAAAACCACACTGGATTCATGGATAATGTTTGAGCTACCTCCCTGTTTTCTCCCAGACCCGTTGCTAGCATGGTGAGCAGATAAAAATTAAAAAATACTGACAAAATCCCTACAAAATATCCCTACAAGGAGCACCTATGACCGTTATGGAACATACTAAGGCTGCACAATTAGATCTTACCCAATACGGAATAACCGACGTAACTGAGGTGGTGCGCAACCCGAGTTACGAATTGTTATTCGAAGAAGAAACTCGCTCAGATCTGGAAGGCTACGAGAAAGGCGTGGTGACGGAACTGGGCGCAGTGGCCGTTGATACCGGCATCTTCACTGGCCGCTCACCAAAAGACAAATTCATCGTTAAAGACGCCACCACCGAAGAAAATATGTGGTGGACGTCTGAACAGGCGAAAAACGACAACAAACCGATCAATCAGGCCGTGTGGAACGATCTGAAAGCACTGGTTGGCAAGCAATTGTCCGGTAAGCGTCTGTTTGTGGTTGATGGCTACTGCGGTGCCAATGCCGATACCCGTTTGTGTGTCCGCTTCATCACCGAAGTGGCCTGGCAGGCTCATTTCGTCAAGAACATGTTTATCCGTCCTTCTGACGAAGAGCTGGCGACATTCACCCCGGACTTCGTGGTGATGAACGGTGCGAAATGCACCAACGATAAGTGGCAGGAACAGGGCCTCAACTCGGAAAATTTCACCGTATTTAACCTGACCGAAAAAATGCAGCTGATCGGCGGTACCTGGTACGGCGGCGAGATGAAAAAAGGCATGTTCGCGATGATGAACTACTTCCTGCCATTGCAGGGCATCGCGTCTATGCACTGCAGTGCCAACATGGGTAAAGAGGGTGACGTCGCGGTCTTCTTCGGCCTGTCCGGTACCGGTAAAACCACACTGTCGACCGATCCAAAACGCGCGCTGATCGGCGACGATGAGCACGGCTGGGACGACGACGGCGTGTTCAACTTCGAAGGTGGCTGCTACGCGAAAACCATCAAGCTGTCGAAAGAAGCAGAACCAGACATCTACAACGCGATTCGCCGCGATGCGTTGCTGGAAAACGTCACTGTCCGCGCTGATGGCTCAATCGATTTCGATGATGGTTCAAAAACCGAGAACACCCGTGTTTCTTACCCGATTTACCACATCGACAACATCGTTAAACCGGTCTCCAAAGGCGGTCACGCCAACAAAGTGATCTTCCTGTCCGCGGATGCGTTCGGCGTGCTGCCTCCGGTGTCTAAACTGACTCCGGAGCAAACCAAGTACCACTTCCTGTCTGGCTTTACGGCTAAACTGGCCGGGACTGAGCGTGGCATTACTGAGCCAACGCCAACCTTCTCAGCCTGTTTCGGTGCCGCGTTCCTGACGCTACACCCAACCAAGTACGCAGAAGTGCTGGTGAAACGTATGGAAGCCGCGGGCGCGGAAGCTTACCTGGTTAACACTGGCTGGAACGGCACGGGCAAACGTATCTCGATTAAAGATACCCGTGGCATCATCGATGCGATCCTCGATGGCTCCATTGAACAAGCGGAAACCAAGCACATTCCTATCTTCAATCTGGAAGTCCCAACGGATCTGCCAGGCGTGGATCCTGCCATCCTCGACCCACGTGATACCTACACCGACCCACTGCAATGGGAAAGCAAAGCAAAAGATTTGGCTTCTCGCTTTATCAACAACTTTGACAAATACACCGACAACGCCGAAGGCAAAGCGCTGGTGGCGGCTGGTCCTCAACTGGACTAAAACTGATAACTCAGTAACAAGCCCCTCTTTTGAGGGGCTTTTTTTATTGATGCCGTCGGCAATATACGCCAATCTATGCCAACAGGACATATCGATACGGGTGGAATGAGATGAGAAAAGTACTCGCGCTGCTGGTGGCCGTGATTGGGTTAGGCCTGGTCGTCATTCTTGTGCTTTTCGCTCTGCTGCATACCACATACCTTACCCCGCTGACCAATCAGGCCCTCGCTCACTCCCGATTTTCCGGATTGAGTGCCGAGTCGGTCGAATACCAATACCCATTGCATCTGACGCTGAACAACGCCACCTACCGCCAGGGCGAGCAAACCTGGTATCTGCCTCAACTGGCTTTCAGTGTCAGTCCCCGGCTGGTTAAAGCCGGTAAGTTGGCACTCGACACGCTGTTGATCGACGGTCTGAATATCCGGCAACCACAATCGTTGTCCGCGATATTGCAAACACTCGACATCGGCCAGTTAGCGTTGCAACACCTGGATTTGGCCAGCGGTGCCTTGTCGGCCCGTGACGTGGACGTACAAATTGCGCATCCCGAGTGGCACACCGGCTGGCTGCCCTACGGCACCATCCAACTCAGCGCCGCACAGCTGTATTACCAAGGAGAAGCCCTCAACCAACTGCTGATCGACGCCGATTACCGAGCGCAAAACAGCACGGTCTATGGCGCATCCTTTCGCTGGCGTAACGCCAACGTTTCCGGTCAGGCAGAGCAGTACCCACACGGCTGGTCGCTGGTTAATGTCACCGTGTCCGGTCTGGATATCAACGATGCCGACACGCTCGACCATGCCCTGGCGGTTCTGGCTCCGCTCCATCAGCACGTCAGCCACATCAACAGTCTTGACCTGCTGAGCAGCAGCTTCACACTGGCGGGGGCGCAGTTCAACAATCTCGATGCCTCACTGGAGAACCTCGATCTGACCCGTTCATGGTGGCAGCAAAGCAAAGGGTACCTGTCCTTTGACGCGGAGAGTATCGACTACCTGGGTCAGCAACTGATAAGCGCGACAGCGAAGCTGCATTTCGACGACGATCGCCTCACAGTCGATGACTTTGATGCTGATTTTAAACAGGGCCGGGTTCAATTGTCCGGCACGATACGCCCGCACAGCGCCACGCTGCAATCGCTGCAGATCAGTGGCATCAAGTGGCTGGAAGACACCCCGGCCTTGGCGGCACTGGCCGAAAAAATCCGTGCTTTACAGCAGCTCAGCATTGCGCAGTTGGATATCAATCGCAGCCAGATTATTCAGCTGGATCAGAAACCTTACTGGCAACTCTCCGGCCTCAACGTCGACGGACAACAGCTGGAACTGATCCGCAACGGCCAGCCCGGACTGTGGAACGGGGAACTGGAGATCAGCGCTAACAGCCTCAGTTACGGGCCGTTGATTGCATCGCAAGGTGTCGTTAATACCCACAGCCAGAAGGGGGATTGGCAACTCGAACGCTTGTTTATTCCGTTAGAGCAAGGCTACATCGAAGGCAGCGGTCGCTGGCAACTGAACGAAGATGGCGCACCATGGCAACTGACCCTCAGCGGCGATGGCCTGCCTCTGGCTTCCTGGTTGACTTGGTTTGACGTGCCGTTAACAGGTTCAGGGTTGAGCGAGTTCAATCTGGATGCTCAAGGCTTATCCGCCAGCCGTGCGCTGCTGACACACTCGCTCAGCGGTCAGCTCAGCGCGTCGGTGCGCGAGGGTCATCTCGCACTGACCGGACAACCGGTGCGCCCTCCGTATGCGCAAGACTTTACGTTAGAACAGTTAACCGTGAGCGCCGATCGCGGCCGGCTGACGCTGCGCAGTGAAGCCCTAAGCGGTCCCCAAATGACCGGTTCCGTCCGTGGTGAGATTGACCTGGTCAATCCAAGTCAGGGTCATCTGTGGCTGCGCATGCATTCGCCTTGTCAGCGGCTTGATGCCGATCTTGTCGCTGGCGATTATCAGGCTGGCAATCCCTGCCAACCTATGCAGCCAGCGATCAATACCCCGCCAGAGACCTCACTCGGTACCGATTAGGCGCTGATAATTGGGGATCAGCATGTAGGTGCCGACAAACTCGACCGCCGCGATATCACCGCTGAAGATGGTCACATTGATCACAATGCGGGCTTTGCGGCCCGAGGCCAGACGATCCAAATCACCACTGATGCCGTCCAGCGACGTGCTGGCGATCGGACATTCTTCGACCGGGTGACGATATCGGATGCGGCTGTCGGCCAGTACAATGTCGCCGCTCAGATTACGCTCTTTCATCAACAGCCAGGTCATTCCCCAACCCGTGAGGGTCGCCAGGGTGAACGCCGAACCGGCAAACATGGTGTTGTGAGGATTGAGGTTGGGGTTGAGCTGTGCGCCACACTCAAACGAATAGCCATTGTACTGGTTGATTTTGATGCCCATTTTGTCACTGATGGGGATCTGCTCTTCCCAGCGTTTTTGCAGATCCGCGCACCATTCCGGGTTGCGCAGCACATTGGCCATCGGATCGAGCGGCTTCACCATTTGCTGGTGACGCACCGGGCCGAGCTGATCGCTCAGCTCTCCGCGCGTTTCAAAACCATTTTTCTGATAAAACAGAATCGCGTCTTCCCGGGCGTTACACACCAAACGCTTGGCTCCGAGCTGAATCGCCAATGACTCCAGAGCCACCAGCACCAGCGAACCTAACCCTTTGCTACGACGGTTATTCTTTACCGCCATATAGCGGATCTGGCCTTCGTTTTCCGTGGTAATGTACAGGCGTCCGATCGCCATTGGCCGTCCGCGACTGTCTACGATCATACGATGATGGCTCATCGCATCATACTCATCCCGCTCCGACCCGATCGGCATCCGCCACGGCTCACGCAGCATCTGCCAGCGAAAGTAATAGTACTTATTGAGCTGATTGTCGGTTTTGGGTGTGATGAGTTTAAACATACCTGTTATCCCTGGTTGGTGTGATTCGGTTCCCTGAACCCAACACATAAGAGCAGTCTGTGGTGGGGGTTAGACCCTGTGCACCACAAACGGTTTCCCTGCGACGACGTCGCGATGTCAAACTTGAAGCCAGAACGTGACCGGGCCGTCATTCACTAGTGAGACTTTCATATCTGCGGCAAAACGGCCACGCTCCGTCGGCAATTGCTGCGAACAGTGATCGGTAAAATAATCGTACAGACGCTCGGCGTCCGCCGGATGCGCGCCACGAGAAAAACCGGCGCGGGTGCCTTTTTTGGTGTCAGCGGGCAACGTAAACTGCGACACCACCAGCACTTTCCCCTCGACCTGCTGCACGTTGAGGTTCATCTTCCCTTCTGAATCTTCAAAGACCCGGTAAGTCGTCACGCGCTCCACCAACCGCTTGGCTTTGGCTTCGTCGTCATCTTTTTCGACCCCAAGCAGCACCAACAGGCCTTTGTCTATCTCACCGACGACCTCACCGTCGACCCGTACCGCAGCTTCACTCACTCTTTGAATCAGAGCTATCACTCTCGTATCCTTCATCCGCTAATTTCGATTCTGCGATGGAGTGTACCATGTCTTTGTCGTCGCTCCAGTGCTCTCGCTCACCCAGTGCTGCGGTCACTTCCGCGCCGAGTAGCACGATCATCCAGCTCAGATAAACCCAGACAAACAGGATAGGAATCGCGGCCAAGGCGCCGTAGATCAACTGATACGACGGGAACTGTGTGATGTAAAACGCAAACCCTTTTTTGCTCAGCTCAAACAGCAGCGCTGCCACCAAAGCGCCGACCGCGCCGTGACTGAAATGCACTTTTTTGTTCGGCACCAACATGTACAGACCCATAAAGGCAAAGAACGACAGAATTAGTGGCAGCCAGCGCAACAGCAGGTTAAAGGCTCCACTCAGGGTCTCACTCTCCAGCAGTCTGAGTGACGTTACGTATGAGGTAGCCGCAATACTGGCGCCAACCAGGATCGGGCCCAGCGTCAGCACCATCCAGTACATTGAAAATGAAAACACCAGACGACGCTTTTTACGTACCCGCCAGATGTAGTTAAGGCTCTTGTCGATGTTGGAAATCAGCATGATTGCGGCCACAAACAGAAAACCACCACCCACCGCACTCATCTTACCCGTATTCTGCACAAACTCATTCAGTGCCGTACGTACCGCATCACCGGCCGCCGGCACGAAGTGAGTGATCACGTAGTCCTGAATCACATCCCCGGCATTCGCAAACACCGAAAACGATGACAACACCGACAGCAGCACCGTCAGCATCGGCACCAGTGACAACAGCGTAATGTAAGCCATATAGCCAGCGCTGACACTGATTCGGTCATGGCCGACCCGTGTCAGCAAGTAGCGCGCAAACGGTAGTGTCTGTGTCACAACTGATTCAACTTTCAACTTGTATCTCCCTGGTAACTGGTTCATGCTTAATATCCAACTGATTGTAATGGAAAGAAAATCATCATGCGTTACTTGATCGCTATCGTTCTCTCAATTGTGACACTCACTGGCTGCCAAACCGCTTATTATTCCGCCATGGAGCAGGTCGGGTATCACAAACGCGACATTATGGTCGACCGGGTGGAAGACGCCAAAACATCACAGCAAGAAGCGCAACAAGAGTTTAGCAGTGCGTTGGAATCTCTGTCTGCGTTGACGAACTTCGATGGCGGAGATCTGGAAGCGGTGTACAACCAGATCAACGATAAATATCAGGACAGCGAACAGGCCGCTCAGGATGTACGTAACCGTATCGCCGCGATTGAAGATGTCTCACAAGCCCTGTTTGACGAATGGCAGGATGAGCTGGATCTCTATACCAGCGCCAAACTGCGCCGCTCCAGCGAGCAAAAACTGCGTGACACCAAAAGTTCATACAACAGCATGATTGCCGCCATGAAACGCGCGGAGCAAAAAATGACGCCAGTACTCAATACGCTACGCGACAACACGCTGTATCTCAAACATAACCTCAACGCCAGCGCGATTGGCTCGTTGCAGGGGGAATTCGCTGATCTCGAGCAGGATATCCAGTTCGCCATCAAACAGATGAACGCGGCGATCGCTGAATCCGACAAGTTCCTCAAACAGCTGAACCAGAAATAAGTCTCACCAGCAGGTCAGTTTCCGCTGGCCTGCGCTTGCTCCAGACCCAATACGTCAATCACAAACCTCGCCCGCAACGCCAGCGAAGCAAACGGCACTTCGATCACGTCAAAGCACAAACGGGCAAAGCCGGGCAGATCGTCCCACGGCAAAATGCCATCGGGGAGACGGCTCTGCTGCTCAATTAACCTGCGTGAGGCTTCTTCAAATGTGGCGATGCCGCGTGCACCAAGTGCGCGTATCAGGCTGGTTTTGCCCGCCCCCGGCCCACCGGAAATGATCACCGGTTTCATCATGTCACCTCCTCAGATGGCATAAAAAAGCCCCAAGTTGGTGCACAACTTGGGGCTGGACGTTCGGACTCAGTGAGCCAGAATTACTTCGCGTCGCGCGCCGCGCGCTTACGATCGTTTTCCGTCAGGTGTTTCTTACGGATACGAATGCTTTCTGGCGTCACTTCCACCAGCTCATCGTCATCGATAAACTCAAGCGCCTGCTCTAGCGTGTACTTGATTGCTGGAGACAGTACTTGCGCTTCATCAGTACCCGATGCACGAACGTTGGTCAGCTGTTTGCCTTTCAGACAGTTCACTGTCAGGTCGTTCGAGCGGTTGTGAATACCGATGATCTGGCCTTCGTACACTTCATCAGCGTGCTCTGCAAACAGGCGGCCACGATCTTGTAGGTTAAACAAGGCGTAAGTCAGCGCTTTACCGGTTGCGTTAGAAATCAACACACCATTGTTACGTTGACCGATAGTCCCGCCTTTGTGCGGGCCATAGTGATCGAATGTGTGGTACAGCAAGCCAGAACCAGAGGTCAGCGTCATGAACTCTGTTTGGAAACCAATCAAACCGCGTGATGGCATAACGAAGTCCATGCGCACACGGCCTTTACCGTCTGGTGCCATATCGGTCAGTTCACCTTTACGCAGACCGATATTTTCCATGATGCCACCTTGGTGCTCTTCCAACACGTCGATGGTTACCGTTTCAAACGGTTCCATTAACTGGCCGTTCTCTTCTTTGATGATCACTTCTGGACGTGATACGGCCAGCTCAAAACCTTCACGACGCATGTTTTCAATCAAAATAGACAGGTGAAGCTCACCACGACCTGATACTTTAAATTGATCTGGGTTGTCAGTCTGCTCTACACGCAGCGCCACGTTGTGAACCAGTTCTTTTTCCAGACGCTCAAGGATGTTACGTGAGGTCACGAACTTACCTTCTTTACCCGCGAATGGCGACGTGTTGACCTGGAAGGTCATGGTCACGGTCGGCTCATCCACAGACAGAGCAGGCAGCGCCTCAACCTTACCTTGGTCACAGATGGTGTCAGAAATTTTCAGCTCACCTAAACCGGTAATGGCGATGATGTCACCCGCGGTCGCTTGCTCAACATCATGACGCTCAAGACCAAGATAACCCAGAACCGTACCAACTTTACCGTTGCGGGTTTTGCCGTCAGCACCCACTACTGTCACTTGCTGGTTCGGCTTCACTGTACCGCGCGTCACACGACCAACACCGATCACACCCACGTATGAGCTGTAATCCAGCTGAGAAATTTGCATCTGCAGAGGACCATCAAGATCGACTTCTGGAGCCGCCACTTCTTCAACGATGGTTTCGAACAGCGGTTCCATGTTTTCGCCGGTCTCACCCTCTTCCAGTGATGCCCAGCCGTTGAGTGCGGATGCGTAAACCACTTTAAAGTCCAGCTGCTCATCAGATGCACCCAGGTTGTCAAACAGGTCAAAGACCTGATCCATCACCCAGTCAGGACGCGCGCCAGGACGGTCAATCTTGTTGATAACCACGATAGGCTTCAGGCCATGTGCGAACGCTTTCTGTGTAACGAAACGAGTTTGCGGCATCGGGCCGTCAACCGCGTCAACAATCAGACAAACGCAATCAACCATCGACATGATACGTTCTACCTCACCACCGAAATCGGCGTGTCCCGGGGTATCAACGATGTTGATACGGTAGTCGTTCCAGTTGATGGCCGTGTTCTTCGCCAGGATGGTGATACCACGTTCTTTCTCGATGTCGTTCGAGTCCATGACTCGCTCTTCAGCTTCACCGCGAGACTCAAGCGTGCCTGATTGTTGCAGCAGTTTATCAACCAGTGTGGTTTTACCGTGGTCAACGTGTGCGATGATCGCGATATTTCTTAATTTATCAATCTGTGGAGTAGTCATGAATTAGATTCACTCGGTAGTCGAAGTACACCTTGCGACGCAGCCGCCGTAAGTCATACAGGTTTGATTAAAAAAACGGCCAATAATGTACCAGATTTTGCGGAAAAACCTAGAAATATGTGATCTCCACCAGAGCATTTCCGCCCTTTATCAGACTAGTCGTCAACGGGCCTAACGGCCAGCGGAGTAAATCGAGATTGACATTGGTGCGGATCAGAGGCTGAATGATACGGTTACCGGGGCACATACGGACATACATCCGCCCAACGCACCAAATTAGTGCAACAAGCGATCATTTTGGTGCAGTCGTTTGCACCAAAATAAACACAAAATCCCTAAAGCACTGAAAGTAATGGAATATTTTTTTTGGCATAGTTTTAGCAATAGAAAAATCAGCATCGATTAATCAAATTGAAATGACATTAATCAATGCTGGATTTATCCGAATCGAGCTAATACCGCTTTAATAACACTGGAGGTTATCCAAGATGTCAGTAGAAAACGTTCTATCGCTGATCCAAGAAAACGAAGTTAAGTTTGTTGACCTGCGCTTCACTGATACAAAAGGTAAAGAGCAGCACATTTCTATCCCTGCGCACCAAATCGATGCTGACTTCTTCGAAGAAGGTAAGATGTTCGATGGTTCTTCTGTTGCTGGCTGGAAAGGTATCAACGAGTCAGACATGGTGATGATGCCAGACGCATCGTCTGCAGTGCTTGACCCGTTCACTGAAGAAGCGACACTGAACATCCGCTGTGACATTCTGGAACCTGCTACGATGCAAGGTTACGACCGTGACCCTCGCTCGATCGCGAAACGTGCTGAAGACTTCATGCGTTCAACCGGCATTGCAGACACAGTGCTGATTGGTCCAGAACCAGAATTCTTCCTGTTTGACGACGTGAAATTCTCGACCGACATGTCAGGCTCATTCTACAAAATCGACGACGTCGAAGCCTCTTGGAACACAGGTTCAGACTACGAAGAAGGCAACAAAGGTCACCGCCCAGGCGTGAAAGGGGGTTACTTCCCTGTCGCTCCAGTCGATTCTTCTCAGGATATCCGTAGTGCCATGTGTCTGGTGATGGAAGAAATGGGTCTGGTGGTTGAAGCGCACCACCACGAAGTGGCAACGGCAGGTCAGAACGAAATCGCGACCCGTTTCAACACGCTGACCACGAAAGCGGATGAGATCCAAATCTACAAATACGTTGTGCACAACGTGGCACACGCGTTTGGTAAGACAGCCACATTCATGCCAAAACCTCTGGTTGGCGATAATGGCTCTGGTATGCACGTGCACCAATCACTGGCCAAAGACGGCGTTAACCTGTTTGCGGGCGATAAGTACGGCGGCCTGTCTGAAACCGCACTGTACTACATCGGTGGTATCATCAAGCACGCTCGCGCCATCAACGCTTTTGCGAACCCATCCACCAACTCGTACAAGCGTCTTGTCCCTGGCTTTGAAGCGCCGGTTATGCTGGCTTACTCAGCACGTAACCGCTCAGCGTCTATCCGTATCCCAGTGGTACCAAGCCCGAAAGCACGCCGTATCGAGGTTCGTTTCGGTGACCCAGCAGCCAACCCATACCTGTGTTTTGCAGCCATGCTGATGGCAGGTCTGGACGGTATTAAGAACAAGATCCACCCAGGCGAAGCGATGGACAAAGACCTGTACGATCTGCCAGCAGAAGAAGCGGCTGAAATCCCAACCGTGGCTTACTCGCTGAAAGACGCACTGGAAGAGCTGGACGCAGACCGTGAATTCCTGACCGCCGGCGGCGTGTTCTCTGACGATTTCATCGACTCTTACATCTCGCTGAAAGCTCAGGATGTTGAGAAAGTAAACATGACCACGCACCCACTTGAGTTCGAACTGTACTACTCAGTATAAGACAGTCCGGTTGCATAAAATCAAGGCTCGCCTCGCAGGCGGGCCTTTTTGTTATTTACGATACTCAACCCTGGCGTATCCTGAAAAACTCACCACGGCAACACACAGGTCGACAATGCATTATTGGCTCAGCGGGCTGGCCACTCTGCTCAGCACTTCCCTATTTGCTGGCGACATTTATCACTGGCAGGACGAAAAGGGTGTGATCCATTTCAGCGATGTTCCGGCCCACCCACAAGCCCAGTCGGTCACTCTCCCGTCCAGCAACACAGCGCTACGCCCATCACCAGCCGCGCTCACGCCGACGAGCGCAGCCTCTACCACCATTACGGAAACCGTCACCATCGTCTTTCCTGCCATGGACGCCACCATTCGCAGCAACGCAGGCAACCTCCGCATCCAGGTCCAGGTCAGTCGGACGCTGGCCGAAGACGAAACCCTGCAGCTCCTGGTCGATGGCCAGCCCTGGGGTGCCCCTCAACGCCGATGGGAGTGGCAACTGCACAATATGGATCGCGGCTCACATGAACTGAGCGTGCGTCTGCAGAGGTCTGGCAAGCTTATTGCAACATCAGGATCGATAACGGTGCATTTACATCGTGCGTCCGTCAAATCGCCGCGTTCTTAACCGATATATCCGGTTTTTCGCTTTCTCTTACAGGATGAATGCGCCATACTGAAAAACACAACGCACCAATTTGGTGCATTGCATTATTTTGGAGCAATAACAAGGATGACGTTGTGAGCAGCGAACTGAGTCAGACCATTTTAAACAACCTGGTGACCGCCACCCTGATGCTGGACGAAGCACTGGTGGTGCGCTACGCCAACCCAGCCGCCGAGCAACTGTTTTCGCAAAGTGCCAAGCGCATGCTGGACCAACCACTGTCTCATCTGATCCAGCACGCTTCTCTCGATCTGGCGCTGCTGTCTCAACCATTGCAGAGCGGACAAAGTATCACCGACAGCGACGTGACGTTTGTCGTCGATGGACGGCCGCTGATGCTGGAAGTAACAGTAAGCCCGCTGACCTGGCACAAAGGTCTGATGCTGTTGGTGGAAATGCGCAAAATCGATCAGCAGCGCCGTCTTAGTCAGGAACTCAACCAACACGCCCAACAACAGGCGGCGAAACTGCTGGTGCGTGGTCTGGCCCATGAAATCAAAAACCCGCTCGGCGGTCTGCGTGGCGCGGCGCAGTTGCTGGAACGTATGCTGCCCGATCAGAGTCTGACCGAGTACACCCAGATCATCATCGAACAAGCAGACCGGTTGCGGGCGCTGGTTGACCGGCTGCTCGGACCGCAAAAGCCCGGTAAGAAACGCTCGGAAAACCTGCACGTGATCCTGGAAAAAGTCCGCCAACTGGTTGAGCTGGATGTCGGCAGTCAGGTGGTCATCGAACGAGACTACGATCCCAGCCTGCCGGATTTACTGATGGACACCGACCAGATCGAGCAAGCATTGCTGAACATCGTCAGTAATGCCGGCCAGATTTTGCTGGCACAGCAGCACGGAACCATCACCTTACGCACCAGAACGGTGCATCAGGCCAATATCCACGGTCAGCGCTACAAATTGGCCGCACGCATTGAAGTGATCGATAACGGGCCAGGCATTCCGAGCGAGCTGCAGGACACGCTGTTCTACCCTATGGTCAGCGGGCGCGAAGGCGGCACCGGACTGGGCTTGTCCATCGCTCAGAACCTGATCGATCAGCACCGGGGCAAAATTGATGTCGAGAGCTGGCCGGGACAAACAACATTTACGATTTATTTGCCGATTTAGGCCAACTTGTTGCTGGAAGGAAACGATTTATGAGTAAAGGATACGTCTGGGTTGTCGACGATGACAGCTCCATTCGGTGGGTTATGGAGAAGACCCTCAGCTCAGCCAATATAAAATGTGACACCTTTTCCGACGCCGAGAGCGTTCTGCTTGCGCTGGAGAGGGAGACGCCGGATGTACTGGTGTCCGATATCCGCATGCCGGGCATGGATGGCATTCAGCTGCTCAATCAGGTACACAGCCGCTCTCCTGACCTGCCGGTCATCATCATGACAGCGCACTCCGATCTGGATGCAGCGGTCAATGCTTATCAGAAAGGCGCGTTCGAGTACCTGCCGAAGCCGTTTGACGTCGATGAAACCCTGACGCTGGTCGAGCGGGCCATCTCCCACAGCCAGGAACAGAAACGCGAGCAGGCAGCCGAAGAGGATGTGATGGGCAATACGCCAGAGATCATCGGTGAAGCGCCCGCCATGCAGGAAGTCTTTCGCGCTATAGGGCGTTTGTCCCGCTCTTCCATCTCTGTCCTGATCAACGGCGAATCGGGCACCGGTAAAGAGTTGGTCGCCCAGGCACTGCACCGACACAGCCCGCGTGCCAGCAAACCATTTATCGCGCTCAACATGGCTGCGATTCCGAAAGATCTGATCGAGTCTGAGTTGTTCGGTCATGAGAAAGGCGCGTTTACCGGCGCCAATAATGTCCGTCAGGGGCGCTTTGAGCAAGCTAATGGTGGCACGCTGTTCCTCGATGAGATCGGCGATATGCCGCTTGACATCCAAACCCGGTTACTGCGCGTGCTGGCCGACGGTCAGTTTTACCGGGTCGGCGGTCACTCGCCGATCAAAGTCGATGTGCGTATCGTGGCCGCCACTCACCAGAATCTGGAAAAACTGGTCCATCAGGGCGATTTCCGTGAAGATCTGTTCCACCGTCTCAATGTCATCCGGATTCAGATCCCGGCGCTACGTGAGCGCAAACAGGATATCGAGAAGCTGACGCAACATTTTCTGGCTCTGGCAGCCAAAGAACTGGGCGTTGACATGAAAACCCTGCACGCTTCCACGGTTGAGATCCTCAATCGTCTCGACTGGCCGGGCAACGTGCGTCAGTTGGAAAACATCTGTCGCTGGCTGACCGTAATGGCCAGCGGCAGCGAAATCCTGCCTGGCGACCTGCCCGGTGAGTTGTTGGAAGAAAAAACGGCCTATTCCCCCAGTGAAGGCAGCAGTTGGCAACAGCAACTGGAAAATTGGGCCAGACAGGCATTGGCTGCCGGCGAAACCGAAATTCTCGCCTACGCTTTGCCCGAGTTTGAGCGCATCTTACTCGAAGCCGCTCTGTCACACACCAATGGACATAAGCAGGATGCCGCCAAAGTCCTCGGCTGGGGGCGCAACACTCTGACCCGAAAGTTAAAAGAGCTGTACTGAATTGGGTGAATTTTGTTAATTATTGGGGAGAAAATACTCGCCCGATATTTATAAAACAGATAGTATTTTACCTATGAGCCTTTCATAGTGCGTGGTCTATGCGTCTAGCCAGTAAAATCACCCTACGTACCGCTGTCGTGGTGCCGTTCGTGATGATCGTCCTGTTCACGATTGGCGTGATTGTGGCCGCGCAGAAACGTAACTATGAAGAGATGGTGCAAGACGTCAGCCTCAAACAACTCGGCTCACTGACCAACAATGTGACCCTGGAACTGCGCAATTTTCTTGAGGCGCCTTTTCAAATCAACCAGATCCTCAGCCATGGGATCAGTTATCACCAACTGTATCCCTCAGCCGATCTTTCGGCGGTAGAGAATTACCTGCGTAGCAGTTTCACCCGTATCTATCAACCGTTGCAACAAATCGACGTGATCAGTTTTGGTAGTGAAGGCGCCGAGTACGTCGGGATCCGCAAAGAACCAAACCAAAAGTATGCACTGATGGTCAAAGATGCCCGTACCGCGCAGGTTCTGACCATTTACCAGAGCGATCGCATCAGTGACGATGTCCGCTCGTCCATCGCGGATTACAACCCCAAACTCCGCCCCTGGTACACACCGATCGTGGCCAACCCTGAGCCCGCCTGGTCACCAATTTACGCCAATGTGGATGAAAAGCAGGAAGTCACCCTGTCTGCGCTGGCACCGGTGATGGACGGATCACAGCTGTTGGGGGTAATGGTGACCGATGTCAAAATCAATACGTTCAACGCCTTCCTGCGTCGCCTGCACCGTAACACCACCGCACTGGTTTACCTCACCGACATCCAGCAACGTCTTATCGCCTCGTCAAGTAAAAGCAGTATCGTTTCCTGGGGCACTGAACAGACGCAAGCAGGCGAACGGTTGCTGGCCACCGAAAGCATAAACCCGGTGATCGCCGCCGGTTCCGAATACGCGCGCCAGCATCAACTGACGCAAAACAAAAGCACCCAGCATTTTTCGTTTGCTCAGGACGGTGACCGTTACTTCAGTCTGTTGACGCCATACCATGACCCGCACGGGCTGCAGTGGTACATCGGTGTGATCATTGCGGAAACCGATCTGCTCGGCACTCTGCCACAAAAGCAGGAGAAAAGCTGGCTGCTGGGGATTGGGGTCAGTGTGATCGGTATTTTGTTGGGCCTGGTCGCATTTAACCGCATCATGGCCCCCATCACCACGACAGCCAATACCGCCAGACGGATCGCCCAGGGAGACTGGGACAGCCAGTTGCCAAAACCTGGACAGATTTATGAGACCAGCATGCTGGTCAACGCATTCAACGAAATGACCAATAGTCTGAAAGCGTCATTCGACGCCCTGCGCTACCAGCTGTTATATGACTCACTGACCAAACTCTACAGCCGTCAGGGGCTGATCGACACCGGAAACAACCTGTTCCATCTCAACGGCAGTTTACTGCTGATTGGGGTCAATAAATTCCGTGAGATCAACGACAGTTTAGGCCACAACCATGGTGACCAGTTGCTGTTGAACATCGCCGAACGTCTGCGTAGCTTTACCAGCCCGGACAGCCTGCTTGCCCGCATTGGCGGCGATGAGTTTGCGATTTATCTGCCAGATCCAATGTCCGCAGCTCAGGTCCATGATATGGCCAATCACATCCAGCAACGCTTCGCAGCGCCATTTCGCATGCAGGGCGAGCATATTGTGGTCAGTGTGTCTGTCGGGGTTGTGGCCGAGTGTCGGGAAACGGATATGGCGACCTGGCTGCGTAACGGCAGCATTGCCCTGAGTAACGCCAAACGCGAACTGAGTGGCATCAGCGACTACTCTCCGGAAATGGCCGACTTGTCACTCAAACGCACCCGGATGCTGACCAAGATCCGCAGTGGCATTGAACGGCAGGAATTCGTGCCGTTTTATCAGCCGATCGTCGATCTGAACAGCGGTGAAATCGTCGGTGCCGAGGCGCTGGCGCGTTGGCTGTCGCCCACTACCGGCATGATCCCACCGATTGAGTTTATTGCGCTGGCCGAAGACAGCGGTCTGATCGGTCAAATAGGCGAGCAGATCCTGTACCAGGCATGTCGGGACACCATGCTCGGCATTGAGCAAGGCAAGTGGAGTGCGGATTTCAAGCTGCATGTGAACTTGTCCGTCAATCAGCTCTCCCAGCCCAATCTGCTGACCAGTCTGAGTGAGATTTTGCGTAACACCGGCATGAACGCCAGCAACCTAACGCTGGAAATCACCGAATCACGGATTGTTGATAAAGATCCAGTGATCGCAGACAACATGCGGTCCATTAAACAACTGGGGATTAATATCGGCATCGATGATTTTGGCACGGGTTACAGTTCACTGGCGTACCTTCATCAGCTGCCATTCGACTGTCTGAAAATCGACCGGGCCTTCGTTGAGAAAATGCGCCCGGATACTCTGCACGACTCGATTGTCGCCGCCATCATTACGATGACCAAGAGTATGCAGGTCGACCTGATTGCCGAAGGGGTGGAAACCGAGGAACAGGCGCAAATGCTACAGCAACTTCACTGCCCCCATGCGCAGGGCTACCTCTACAGTCGGCCGGTTCCATTCGATGAATGGCCAACAGATTTAGTAAACATGCATTAATAATCACCCCATTTCCGTACATTTCACCACTTTCCATACTGACACCCATCCGATCGATTTTTATACTTAGCAAAAACCTATGAGCAGGATCCCCATCATGATAACCAAGAATTTACCGCTGACGGATTTGCACCGTCACCTGGATGGCAACATTCGTACCCAAACGATTCTCGACTTGGGACAAAAGTTCGGTGTTGCCCTGCCCGCTTCTGACGTGGCTGGCTTGACCCCTCATGTGCAAATTGTGGAGGCCGAACCATCTCTGGTCGCCTTCTTGTCCAAACTCGACTGGGGAGTCGCCGTACTCGGGGACTTGGATGCCTGCCGACGCGTGGCGTATGAAAACGTCGAAGACGCCCTCAACGCACAGATCGACTACGCTGAATTGCGTTTTTCTCCCTACTACATGGCGATGAAACACAACTTGCCCGTTGCCGGTGTGGTCGAAGCCGTGGTGGATGGCGTGCAGGCTGGTGTGCGTGATTTTGGTATTCAGGCCAATCTTATCGGTATTATGAGCCGCACATTCGGTACCGATGCGTGTCAGCAAGAACTTGATGCGATCCTGACTCAGAAAGACCACATCGTTGCCGTCGACCTTGCCGGTGATGAGCTGGGACAGCCGGGAGAGCGCTTTGTGAAACACTTCACACAAGTTAAAGATGCTGGACTGAACGTCACCGTTCACGCCGGGGAAGCGGCCGGGGCCGAGAGTATGTGGCAGGCGATTGAAGAGCTGGGGGCGACACGGATTGGCCACGGTGTCAAAGCGGTTCACGATCCGAAACTGATGGACTACCTGGCAGAAAATCGCATTGGTATTGAGTCATGCCTTACCTCAAACTTCCAGACCAGTACGGTAGAATCTCTGGCCAACCATCCGTTAAAAACCTTCCTCGAGCATGGTGTTCTCGCTTGTCTCAATACCGATGACCCGGCCGTGGAAGGTATCGAACTTCCTTATGAGTACGAAGTGGCTGCCCCTAAAGCTGGCTTGTCTCAAGAGCAGATTCGCCAGGCTCAAATCAATGGTCTTGAAATCGCCTTCTTGTCCGACAACGAAAAGCAAGCATTACGAGAGATTGCGGCTCAGCGTGGATAAATAGCGATTGATAACTTCTGGCGCCGACACCTGTGTGTCGGCTTTTTTGTTCCTGTCAATATACTCACCTTTTCTTGTGGCCCCTCTCAGGCAAGTAACAAGTAAGTTGGAGAATAGCAATGAGACTCAGGATGGATACGCAGGGTGCTGGTAATCAAATTCTCACCCAGCATAGCCTGTTCTAAGCCTGAATAGACAAACGACTATCGGCTGACAGTTCACGGCGATCGCACACGTTGTCACAGATTTTCGTTTAACCGCAGGAGTGCACATCGGGCACACAAACCTAGAGAGTATTAAATAGAGGGCGTGAGATGATCTATCAGACAACTGAAATGAAAAAAGCCTCGCTATTTCTAGCGAGGCTTTTCAATAGTGGCGGAGAGATAGGGATTTGAACCCTAGATACGCTATTAACGTATGCCGGTTTTCAAGACCGGTGCTTTCAACCACTCAGCCATCTCTCCACAAATTGTCACTAAACACCGAGTCTTACACTTATGCTGCTGGATATTTAGCTGTGTTTTCAGAGTATATTCACTAAAAAATGAGTATCTGAAAACGAAATAAAAGCCTGGCGATGTCCTACTCTCACATGGGGAAACCCCACACTACCATCGGCGCTAATTCGTTTCACTTCTGAGTTCGGCATGGAATCAGGTGGGTCCAAATCGCTATGGTCGCCAAGCAAATTCTTAAAATTCGGAAAGCTGTTTTTAATTCTCGTTTTTACACATTCAATGTTCTTTCATTGAGTCCATCAAAACCCCTTGGGTGTTGTATGGTTAAGCCTCACGGGCAATTAGTACAGGTTAGCTCAACGCCTCACAACGCTTACACACCCTGCCTATCAACGTTCTAGTCTCGAACAACCCTTCAGGACACTTAAAGTGCCAGGGAAGACTCATCTCAGGGCTCGCTTCCCGCTTAGATGCTTTCAGCGGTTATCGATTCCGAACTTAGCT
>NZ_WXWP01000403.1:0-19058 GCF_009904765.1 Vibrio sp. V39_P1S14PM300 | reverse complement strand
CAATTCGGGTTGTGTGGGTTGTGATTTAAGTGACTGCGCCAAAGCACTTCAGCGATATCCGCCATACCCATAGGTGCGCCCGGGTGGCCTGAGTTCGCTTTTTGGACACCATCCATGCTCAGAGCACGGATAGCATTGGCTAGGTGTTTACGAGAAGACATGTCTGCTCCTGAGTACGATAAGCAAGAAAAAAGGGAAAGTAGCGCTGCAAGCAGCCGGAGTATTGTCGCAAAGCCCCATCAGTGCTGCAAACGTTTTACTGGATAATTTTGTCTGCAATAACGCTCATTTACGGCAAAGTTGTGCAAAATCACTCATTTCAGAGCAAACGTTTGGCTAAGAGTAAAACAAAAAAAGAACTTGTAATTCGTCGGGCGAAAACTAGAATAGACGTCTAGATGTAGATACACCTACAAAATATACCGAATTTAACTGGTGGTGAGCGCTTGTCGCTGGCCACCTTCATTTATCTAAGTGGAGCTCTCATGGCTAAGCACCTGTTCACTTCTGAATCGGTTTCAGAAGGTCATCCTGATAAAATTGCAGACCAAATATCTGATGCAGTTCTTGATGCGATTCTGGAGCAAGACCCGAAAGCGCGTGTTGCTTGTGAAACTTACGTCAAAACCGGCATGGTCATGGTTGGCGGCGAAGTTACGACTTCAGCTTGGGTTGACATTGAAGAACTGACTCGTCAAACCGTACGCGAAATCGGCTACGTTCACTCAGACATGGGCTTTGATGCAGACTCTTGTGCCGTGTTGAACACGATTGGTAAACAGTCACCAGACATCAACCAGGGTGTCGACAAAGCCGATCCTAAAGAGCAAGGCGCAGGCGACCAGGGCATCATGTTTGGTTACGCGTGTAACGAAACCGACGTGCTGATGCCAGCTCCGATCACTTACTCTCATTTACTGGTTCAAAAACAGGCGGAAGTTCGTAAAAATGGCACGCTGCCATGGTTGCGTCCGGACGCGAAATCTCAGGTCACCTTCCAGTACGATCAAGGCAAAATTGTAGGTATCGACGCGGTTGTACTGTCAACTCAGCACTGTGATTCGATCTCTACGCCAGATCTGCGCGAAGCGGTAATGGAAGAAATCATCAAGCCGGTACTGCCGTCTGAGTGGTTGAACCAGGAGACCAAATTCTTCATCAACCCAACCGGTCGTTTCGTTATCGGTGGTCCAATGGGTGACTGTGGCCTGACAGGTCGTAAGATCATCGTTGACACCTACGGCGGCGCAGCGCGTCACGGTGGTGGTGCCTTCTCTGGTAAAGATCCATCTAAAGTGGACCGCAGTGCTGCTTACGCGGCTCGTTATGTAGCCAAGAATATCGTGGCCGCTGGCCTGGCTGATCGTTGTGAAATCCAACTGTCTTACGCTATCGGTGTGGCAGATCCAACCTCAATCATGATTGAAACGTTCGGTACAGAGAAAGTCTCTCACGACATCATCATCCAGGCGGTACGTGAGTTCTTCGATCTGCGTCCATACGGCTTGCAAGAGATGCTGAACCTGCTGCGTCCGATCTATAAGAAGACCGCAGCTTACGGCCACTTCGGCCGCGAAGAGTTCCCTTGGGAAGCAACGGACAAAGCAGCTCTGATCCGCGAATTCGCTGGCATCAAGTAATACAAAGACTTAGCAATTAAAGCCCCGGCCCATGTGCCGGGGCTTTTTCTTTTCTTGCACAATTTTGCCCTCAGAAGTTGTATTTTTCTGCTTCCCTGCCAATAGTTAAAATAATGTTAAATGCCCTCAACCTTGATTGCGGCGCATCCAACATCCAAGACGGTGCAGACCGCACCGAATCGTCGTACGGCAACGACGACACTTAACCAGAATTGAGCAAGGAGGAGCTATGCCTCGTACGGTTAACCCTTCGGACTTTAAAGATAAGCGTAAAGACGTCAGTGACCATGAGTACGCACGCACCATTCCGTGCAACCAAGTCAACCTGGCGGCGCCGTTCCATTGGCTGGCACTTGGCTTACACGATTTTGTCCGTATGCCGCTGATCAGCGCGTTTTACGGGCTGTGCTTTATGGCAGCGGCCATCGGCATCGTGTTACTGATCCAATGGCAAGGCACTCACCTGGTGGTTCTGCCGGCGCTGGTGGTGTATATGCTGATCGGCCCGTTTCTGGCGCTTGGGCTGTATGACGCCAGTTGGGAACGCGAAAAAGGCCATCGGGCCAGTCTGTTGCATTCCATGAAAGCCATCGGTCGCAACTCCACCTCGCAATGGGCGTTTGCGGTGCTACTGGCCGTGTGCATGATTTTTTGGATGCGCATCGCGGCTCTGTTGCATGCCCTTTACCCGTCCGTACAAGGTGCCCCGCTGACTGAATTCATGCCCTTCCTGGTGATCGGTTCTCTGGTCGGCTTGGTACTGGCCACGGTCGTATTCAGTATTTCCGCGTTTTCTATCCCACTGATGATGGAGCGCCGGGTTGACATGATGACCGCCGTCTTCTCCAGCTTCAATGCGGTCCGTTCCAATATTCCGGCCATGATAGTCTGGGCAGCCATTATTTGTGGCGGCATCCTGATTGGCTTCGCCACCTTTGGCATAGGTATGCTGTTTACCATGCCAATTCTGGGTTACGCCACCTGGCATGGTTACCACGCCACAATTAAGAAAAAACATCATCCTGAATAAGAAAACCGCCCCGTCCACCGCAATGGTGTTAAAATTCGCCCCGGCCAGTTGGCCGGGGCGTTAATTTATTGGGGGCAACGTGGACACAGAATGGGATTACCGGGCACAGAAAGTGATAGCACACTGTTTGCATCTGGCAGAGCAAACCTTTCAACGTCGCTTCCCCCACCCCGAGGTCAGCTATAAACTGCGGGGGAAAGCGGCCGGAAAAGCCTATCTGCAGCTGAACCAAATCCGCCTTAACCCGATCCTGTTTGCCGAAAACCGTCAGGCGTTTCTGGATGAAGTGATCCCGCACGAAGTGGCTCATCTGATAACTCACCAAATCTACGGCCGGGTTCGCCCGCATGGCAAAGAATGGCAGGCGGTAATGGAGCAGGTATTGGGCGTCAGTGCCCGTACCACTCACAGCTTTGCCACCACATCAGTGCAAGGGCAAACCTTTGAATACCGTTGTGCCTGCAGTCACTACCCGCTCACCATCCGCCGTCATAACAAGGTGCTGCGTCATCAGGCCAGCTACCGCTGTCAGCGCTGCCAGGAAACGCTGCGCTTTACCGGAACCCAACTCAGTTAACTCACGCCGCCCATTCGACCTGTCTTAATTCCGCGACACTGTGCCCATCACTAAAGTCTGATGTACGCTTTTGTAACCTCATCCAGAAAAATGCGTGGTAGACTGAAAAAAGTCATACTTTTCTAAGACTTTTTATCATGACATTACGATCTTTACTTTGCGGCATGGTATGTGCCCTGACTTGCTTCGCCGTCAATGCGGCTCCACCCTCTTCCTTCTCCAGTGCCAAAAGAGCCGCGGTAAAAATCTATCGGGACAATCCCACCAGTTTTTATTGCGGATGCGTCATTAACTGGCAGGGCAAAAAAGGGGTCCCGGATCTCAACTCTTGTGGTTATCAGGTACGTAAACAAGAAAAACGCGCCTCACGTATCGAATGGGAACATGTGGTCCCAGCGTGGCAGTTCGGTCATCAGTTGCAATGCTGGCAAAGCGGTGGTCGTAAAAACTGTTCACGCCACGACCAACAGTTCCGTTTGATGGAAGCGGATCTGCACAATCTGACCCCTGCCATCGGCGAAGTCAATGGTGACCGCTCTAACTACAACTTCAGCCAGTGGAACGGGATTGATGGTGAAACCTACGGCCGCTGTGAGATGCAGGTCAACTTCAAACAGCGTAAAGTGATGCCGCCGGATCGCGCCAAAGGCTCGATCGCACGCACCTACCTGTACATGAGCAAAGAGTACGGTTTCAAGCTATCCAAACAGCAGAAAAACCTGATGACCGCATGGAACAAACAGTTCCCGGCCGATCGTTGGGAGTGTGAACGAGACAAACGCATCGCCACCGTGCAGGGGAACCACAACCCGTTTGTCCTCGAAGCGTGTAAGTCCCTGTGATATCAGGGCAAGTGGCGTCGTAAGCTTTCGGGCGCGAAACGCCGCTTGCCCCTTGTTTTTTCGCTGCAAAGCATCCATGTTAGTGTCTAACTAACTTTTGCCGGAAAACTACACCATCATGCGTATCCCTCGTATTTATCATCCTGACCCAATTGACCAACTGGGCGCCGTGGCGCTGAGTGACGATGCCGCCGGCCACATCGGCCGGGTTCTGCGTATGAAAGAGGGTCAGGAAGTGTTGCTGTTTGACGGCAGCGGCGCTGAATTTCCGGCGCACATCAGCAAAGTCACCAAAAAGCAGGTTGTGGTGGAAGTCAGTGCGCGTGTCGAGCAAAACTGCGAGTCCCCACTCGATCTGCACCTTGGCCAGGTTATCTCACGCGGGGATAAAATGGAGTTCACGATTCAGAAATCGGTCGAGCTTGGTGTGAATACCATCACCCCGCTGATTTCAGAACGCTGTGGCGTCAAACTGGACCAGAAACGGTTTGAGAAGAAGCTGGCGCAGTGGCAGAAAATCGCCATCAGTGCGTGTGAACAATGTGGACGCAACGTGGTGCCCACCATTCGCCCGGTGATGGCATTAGAAGACTGGTGTCAGGAAGACGACGGCAGCCTGAAACTCAATTTGCATCCGCGCGCAGACTATTCGATCAACACCTTGCCGGGTCCGGTAGACAAAGTTCGTCTGCTGATCGGCCCTGAGGGCGGATTGTCCGGCGATGAAATCGACATGACTCGCACCTATCATTTTGCAGAGACCCTGCTCGGCCCACGCGTACTGCGTACCGAAACGGCGGCTCTGACCGCAATTACAGCCCTTCAAGTTCGTTTCGGCGACCTTGGCTAACCGGAGAAGATCAATGATTAAACTGGGTATCGTGATGGACCCGATTTCGTCCATCAACATCAAAAAAGACTCAAGCTTTGCCATGCTGCTGGAAGCTCAGCGCCGTGGATACGAAATCCACTACATGGAAATGAACGATCTGCATCTGGACCAGGGCGTCGCGGTCGCGGACAGTAAAATTGTCGAACTGAAACAAGATCCGAACAACTGGTATCACTTCACTTCCGAGCAGACGATCGAACTGTCTGAGCTGGATGCGGTACTGATGCGCAAAGACCCGCCTTTCGATACCGAATACATCTACGCCACTTACATCCTGGAACGGGCGGAAGAACAAGGGACGCTGATCGTCAATAAACCACAAAGCCTGCGCGACTGTAACGAAAAACTGTTCACGGCCTGGTTCCCCGAGCTGACGCCAACCACCATAGTGACACGCAAAGCAGACAAGATTAAAGCGTTTCGTGACACCCACGGAGACGTGATTCTCAAGCCACTGGATGGTATGGGTGGTGCGTCTATTTTCCGCGTCAAAGAGAACGATCCCAACGTCTCTGTGATCATTGAGACTCTCACCAACCACGGTCAGAACTACGCCATGGCACAAACATTTGTACCTGACATCAGTAACGGAGACAAACGCATTCTGGTGGTCGATGGCGAAGCCATGCCGTACTGCCTGGCACGCATTCCGGCCAAAGGGGAAACCCGTGGGAACCTGGCTGCCGGCGGAACTGGCGAAGCCCGTCCGCTGAGCGAAACAGATAAACAGATCGCCGCGGCCGTAGCGCCTACACTTAAAGAAAAAGGTCTGATCTTTGTTGGCCTGGACGTTATTGGCGATAAGCTGACTGAGATAAACGTCACCAGCCCGACTTGCATCCGTGAGATCGAGGCAGCGTTTGATATCTCAATCACAGGGAAACTGATGGACGCGATAGAGCGTCGTATCAATAAAGCGTAAACTGAGACAAGGGGCAGCGAACGGTTGCCCATTTATCTCACTCTGGGTTGGAGCTGTTATGAACCTTACCAATCATTTTCTGGTTGCCATGCCGGGCATGAAAGATCCCTACTTCAAACACAGTGTGGTCTACATCTGTGAGCACAATGAAGACGGAGCAATGGGATTAATCATCAACGCCCCGATTGACGTTACGGTCGGCGGCATGCTCAAGCAGGTCGACGTTCAGCCCGTGCATCCGCAGCTCAATACCGACAGTTTGAAAAAGCCCGTGCTAAATGGCGGTCCGGTGTCGGAAGATCGTGGCTTTATTCTGCACAAGCCGAAAGATCATTACGAATCCAGCGTTCAGATGACCGACAATATTTCGGTGACCACCTCTCGTGACATTCTGACCGTACTTGGTACCGAAGCTGAGCCGGAGGACTACCTAGTGGCGCTTGGTTACGCTGGCTGGGAAGCCGGTCAACTGGAAAGTGAGCTGGCCGAAAACTCCTGGCTGACCATCGAAGCGGATCCGGATGTCATTTTCAATACTCCCATCAGCCAGCGCTGGAGCAAAGCCGTCGAGAAACTCGGCATTGACGCCGCCCAACTTTCGAATCAAGCCGGACACGCCTGAGCGTCCGGCCAAACACTTGTTATTACGGAATCCCCTTATCCATGTCACGAACTATCATGGCCTTCGACTTTGGCACCAAGAGCATCGGCAGTGCTATCGGTCAGGAAATTACCGGTACGGCCTCACCGTTAAAAGCCTTTAAGGCCAACGACGGTATTCCAAACTGGGACGAGATTGAAAAGCAGATCAAAGAGTGGCAACCCAACCTGCTGGTCGTCGGACTGCCGACCGATCTGCGTGGTCAGGCTCTCGAGACCATCACGCCACGGGCACGTAAGTTTGCCAACCGCCTGCATGGCCGTTTCGGTTTGCCGGTCGAGCTGCACGATGAGCGACTTTCCACTACCGCAGCGCGCGCGGAGCTGTTTGAAATGGGCGGCTATAAAGCCCTGAGCAAGGGCAATGTGGACTGCCAGTCTGCCGTTGTCATTCTTGAAAGCTGGTTCGAAGCCCAGTGGGGCTAACACTGGTTGCGTCAGGCAACTGACGCAACCTGCCCCGGTTAGCGTTAACCTTAGCGCCATGGGCCGGCGTCAATGGTTCTGACCAATTCATCTTCATCAACAATCCCCTCAGCCAGGAGCTGACGCCCGTGTTGTGCCATGGTTTGCATCCCCTGCGCGGCTCCGGTCTGAATCACCGAATACATCTGCGCCACTTTATCTTCCCGGATCAGATTACGAATCGCCGGCGTTGCCAGCATAATTTCATGGCAGGCCACTCTGCCGCCCGTGCGGCGCTTGATCAGAGTCTGGGCAATCACGGCACGCAGCGACTCAGACAGCATCGATCGCACCATATTTTTCTCGTTGCCGGGAAACACATCGATGATCCGGTTGATGGTTTTTGCCGCCGAACTGGTATGCAGGGTGGCCAATACCAGATGACCGGTTTCCGCCGCGGTTAATGCCAGGCTGATGGTCTCACGATCACGCAGTTCCCCCACCAGAATGACATCCGGATCCTCGCGCAGCGCACTGCGCAAGGCGTGGTGAAAACTGCGGGTATCACGCTGTACTTAACGCTGATTAATTAAGCACTGCTGGCTGGTGTGGACAAACTCAATCGGATCTTCAATGGTCAAGATATGTTTGTGATGATGGCGGTTAATGTAGTCAACCATCGCCGCCAGCGTGGTCGACTTACCGGAACCGGTCGGCCCGGTCACCAGCACCAGGCCTTGTTCATAATTGGCGATCTGGGTAAAGATGGCGGGCGCCTGCAGCGCATTTAACGTCGGCATCTGACTTGCGATGGTACGAAAAACGGCCGCGCAACCGCGCGACTGATGAAACACATTGACCCGGAAACGGCCGCTGCCCGCTCGTTGTATCGAAAAGTCGGCGTCGAGCTGCTGCTCGAATTCGCTGCGCTGCTTTTCGTCCATGACCGCATTTACCATTTGTTGCACTTCTGGCTCGCTCAGTGCCGGCCGATCCAGGCGGCGAATCTCTCCATCGATACGTAGCACCGGAGGAACACCTGCAGAAAGATGTAGATCTGACGCATTATGTTTTACACTAAACTCCAGTAACTCATCGATATCCATTGAAATTCCTTAAGTCATTCAGCTATGAGTAGTATTCAACAAAATATTGAGCACATCACTGCGCAGATCGCCTCCGCACAACAAAAATGCGGACGAGCTCCAAACTCGGTGCAACTGCTGGCAGTAAGCAAGACTAAACCGGTTGAAGCCATCCTTGAAGCGGCCCAATTCGGACAGCGCGCCTTCGGTGAAAACTATGTCCAGGAGGGGGTCGATAAGGTGGCATTTTTCCGCCAACACCACCCACAACTCGATCTGGAATGGCATTTCATCGGCCCTATTCAGTCGAATAAAACCCGATTTGTTGCCGAACATTTCGACTGGGTCCACACCATTGACCGAGCCAAAACGGCGCAGCGACTCAATGATCAGCGGCCTGCAGAAATGGCGCCGCTGCAGGTCCTGATCCAGGTTAATACCAGCGGTGAAGCCTCCAAGTCCGGCGCCTCAACTGAGGAAATATTTGAACTGGCAGAGTTGATTTCGTCGCTGCCCAACCTCACGTTAAGAGGATTGATGTCAATTCCGGCCAACACGCCAGACTACGCTTCACAGTTAACGGCTTTTCGCCAGTTGGCGCAGTTGAAAGATGAACTCTCCGCTGAGTATCCGCAGTTGGATACCCTGTCGATGGGCATGAGCGGCGATATGGACGCCGCGATTGAAGCTGGCACAACCATGGTTCGTATCGGCACCGCGATCTTTGGCGCACGCGACTACGGCCGTCAGGCATAACCTGTAGCCACGATTAAGAACACCACACATTTAGGAAGTCACGTCATTATGGAACACAAGAAAATCACCTTTATCGGCGCTGGTAACATGGCGCGCTCTATCATCGCTGGCCTGATTGACAGCGGATACCCGGCGGATTTCATCACGGCCACCGCCCCAAGTCAGAGCACTCGTGATTCTCTTGCTCACCAGTACCGGATTAACACCAATGCCGACAACCTTGACGCGGCCACACAGGCCGAAGTCATCGTACTGGCGGTTAAACCTCAGTTGATGGAACAGGTTGGCGCTGGCCTGCATGACGTCGATTTTTCCAACAAACTGGTGATCTCGATCGCCGCAGGTATCAACGCGGCCCGCCTGAATGAAATGCTCGGTGCAACACTGAATCTGGTGCGCGTAATGCCCAATACCCCGTCGCTGGTCGGCAAAGGCATGAGCGGCCTGTACGCCCCGCAGCATGTCAGTGCAGAAGATCGCGCATTTGCCGCAGCGCTGATGTCAGCCGTGGGTGAAGTTTGCTGGGTCCAACAGGAATCGGGCATCAACAACGTCATCGCCGCGGCCGGTAGTGCTCCCGCGTATTTCTTCCTGTTCATGGAAGCGATGCAAAATGAAGCCATGGCGCAAGGTTTTGATAAGGCAACCGCCCGCCAGCTGGTTCAGCAGGCCGCGCTTGGCGCCGCCGAGATGGTGGTGGCCAACCCGGAAACCGAACTGTCTACTCTGCGTGAGCAGGTGACGTCTAAGGGCGGCACCACCGCCGAAGCACTGCGCACGTTTAACGAACATCAACTATCTGATATCGTAGCGAAAGCCATGCAGGCAGCGGTCACCCGCGCAGAAGAAATGGAACAATTATTTTAATCACTGATGGCGCCCGGCGCCGCTCCGTAGTAAGGGCTACTTATGAATTCAATGAGTTTTCTGGTCTCGACGCTGTTTGATCTCTACATCATGGTCGTGATCCTGCGAATCTGGCTTCAGGCCGCCAGAGCCGATTTTTACAACCCGTTCTCACAGTTTGTGGTCAAAGTGACCCAGCCAGTGGTGGGCCCTTTACGCCGCGTGATTCCTTCGCTAGGCGGTATCGACATGGCGACCGTGCTGTTTGCCTATCTGTTGTGCGTACTCAAATTCGTGGCCTTGATCATGCTCGCTTCTGGCGGCTCAGTGTCATTCAGCACCGACTTTCTGTTCCTGGGCCTGCTATCACTGGTGAAAGCAGCCGGTGGTTTGCTGTTCTGGGTTCTGCTGATCCGCGCCATTTTGAGCTGGGTCAGCCAGGGCCGCAGCCCTATCGAATATGTGTTCCATCAACTGACTGAGCCAATGCTGGCGCCAATCCGCCGCATTATTCCGGCGATGGGTGGCTTCGATCTGAGTGTATTAGTGCTGTTTATCGGCCTGCAGTTTGCGAACTTTCTGATCGGTGACATCATTGGCCCCATCTGGTTTCAGTTGTAATGTCGACGGCCGCCTGGACAGAAGGTCAGGATGTGATTCTCCGGCTTTACATTCAACCTAAAGCCAGCCGGGATCAGATCGTCGGCTTACACGGCGAGGAGCTGAAAATTGCCATCACGGCTCCGCCGGTTGATGGCAAAGCCAATGCGCACTTGAGTAAATTTTTAGCCAAGCAGTTCAAGGTGGCCAAAGGACTGGTCATGATAGAAAAGGGAGAACTGGGGCGGCATAAGCAAGTGCGTATCCAGTCGCCACAACAAATTCCGTCACAAATAACCCTTCTACTCGACGATTGAGTGTGGCCAGTTCTTGGTCTCTGTTTGCAAACTAACCCGGCGCCATATCGCCGGGTTATCTTATTGCGCTTATCCTCAGTACATGGAAGAGGAATTCGCCGCGAAATGGAGTTAAAATTAGTGGTAGAATCAGCCCGGGATGTCGGTACATCTTTCACGAGAGGTAAGGGAAATGAGTCATCAATGGACAATCGCACTGATCACAGCTTTGGCCGTCACTCCGGCGTCGGCGGGTCAGTTCAAAACACTCAAAGACGTTGAAGTGCACTACTCGGCTTTTAATTCCACTTTCTTGACGTCGGAAATTGCGAGCAGTTACAAACTCAAGCGCAATGGCTACTCCGCCGTTCTGAATATCAGTGTGCTGGACACATCACAAGTCGGCAAGCCGGCGGTCACGGCCAAAGTGAACGGCACCAGTAAAAACCTGATCGGGAATTCCCGCACGCTGGATTTTCGTGAAGTGAAAGAAGGCGACGCCATCTACTACCTGGCGGAGTTTCCGATCAGCAATGAAGAAAACCTGACGTTTAACATCGACGTCAACGCCGGGATGAAAGGCGCAGGTAACCTGATCTTTTCCCAGAAATTTTATGTCGAAGAGTAAGCCTGCCGCTTGACGACATGTTTGATAGCCACACGCCAGCTCGCCAGAACTGGCGTGGTTTTTTATAGAGAACACCATGAAAAAGATTGTTTTAGCGACCGGTAACCAGGGCAAGGTCCGGGAAATGGCCGATCTGCTGGCCGAGTTTGGTTTTGACGTGGTCGCCCAAAGCGAATACGACGTCCCTGACGTGGCCGAAACCGGTACCACCTTCATCGAGAACGCGATCATCAAAGCGCGTCATGCTGCCAAGCTGACCGGCCTGCCCGCTATCGCCGATGACTCAGGTTTGGAAGTCGATTACCTCAACGGCGCGCCCGGTATCTACTCTGCCCGTTACGCGGGTGAACAGGCGACAGACCAACAAAATATGCAAAAACTGCTGAGCGCGATGGAAGGGGTTCCAGCGGAGCAACGCAGCGCCCGCTTCCACTGTGTGCTGGTGTTGATGCGACACGAAAATGACCCGACGCCTCTGGTCTGTCACGGACAGTGGGAAGGGCGCATTCTGGATCAGACGCAGGGGGACAACGGCTTTGGTTACGATCCGGTCTTTTTTGTTCCGGGGGAAAACTGCGCATCCGCCGAACTGGCGCCGGCGCGCAAGAAACAGTTGTCTCACCGTGCTAAGGCACTGCAAAAGCTGTTCGCGGCTCTGACTCCGCAAGCGTAAGATCGTCATGTTAAAGCCACCCGCTCTGAGCCTGTATGTCCACATCCCTTGGTGTGTGCAGAAATGTCCGTATTGCGATTTCAACTCGCACGCGCTCAAAGACAATATTCCGGAAGACGCATACATCGACGCCTTGCTGGAAGATCTGGACACCGACATTGCCAAATACCGACTGAACGATGCGCCGCGTCCGCTGCACTCGATCTTTATCGGTGGCGGTACGCCAAGCCTGATTTCAGCCGATGGCATTGGCCGTCTGTTGCAGGGCATTGAAGCTCGTATCCCGTTCAAAACCGGCATTGAGATCACCATGGAGGCCAACCCGGGCACCGTGGAGGCACAGCGCTTTGTTGGCTATCGTAAATCCGGTGTGACACGTATTTCCATCGGCGTGCAGAGTTTTGAAGCTGACAAGCTTGAACGTCTCGGGCGCATTCACGGTCAGCAAGAAGCCGTTGACGCCGCCAAACTGGCACATCAGATTGGTTTAAACAGCTTCAATTTGGATCTGATGCACGGTTTGCCGGATCAAAGCATCGATCAGGCGCTGGCAGATCTGGACAAGGCGATTGAGCTCAATCCACCTCACCTGTCCTGGTACCAGTTGACCATCGAACCAAACACCATGTTCTACTACAAGCCACCAACGCTCCCCGACGATGATGACCTGTGGGATATCTTTGAACGCGGCCACCACAAACTGACGCAGGCAGGCTACGTCCAGTACGAAATTTCCGGCTACAGCAAACCAGGCTATCAGTGCCAGCATAATCTCAACTATTGGCGTTTTGGGGATTATCTCGGCATTGGCTGCGGATCGCACGGGAAGCTGAGTTTTGCTGACGGGCGTATTCTGCGTACCACTAAAGTCAAGCATCCGCGTGGCTACCTGGCGGCCTACCAGAATATGGTTAAACCGTATCTGCACACCGAGCAGTGGGTGGCAGACCGGGATCGGCCCTTTGAGTTCTTTATGAACCGCTTTCGGCTGATGGAAGCCTGCCCTAAACAGGATTTTATTGACACTACCGGGCTGGCACTGGCGCAAATCGCCCCCACTATCGATTGGGCACTGGACAAAGGCTACCTGACTGAAAACGCCACACACTGGCAAATCAGTGAGAAAGGCAAGTTGTTTCTCAACGATTTACTTGAAGCCTTTATGGCTGAAGAAGAATAAAAACACCGCTTCGGCGGTGTTTTTTGATAAGTAAGGTTGGTGGCGCGGACGGTCAGGCCTCTTTGAGCAACTCCGCATCCAGCATGGCCCAGATATGCAGGGCCAGATAAGAACGATAAGGGGCCGCCGCCTTTACTATCGTCTCGGGCGCAACACCCTCTTTCTCGGCCAGTTGCGCCAGACCACGCACCAGCGACACATCGCCCTCCGACCAGATGTCCGGCATAGCGAAAAAGAAAATCAGCGCCATCTCTGCAGTCCAGCGTCCGATCCCCCACAACTGAACCAACTGACTGACGATATAGTCGGCGTCCTGGCTGTGATGAATATCCGCAGCAACCACACCAGTTTGCAACGCCTGATTCACACCGAGAAGGGTTTTGACTTTGGCGTTGGACAAGCCGTAACTGCGCAGCCGCTGATGATGCTCTTCGACCAGTAGCAGCTCCAGCGGAGCCGTGTACCTCACACAGCTGATCTACCCGCGCCCAGATTGTGCGGGCTGCCGTGGTCGACAATTGCTGACCTGCAACCGCGCGCGACAAATAACGCAGAAGATGCGCTGGCGGCTGGCGCTCAATCGTCTGCGCGCCATTGTGCGTCACCACGTGGCTAAGATAACGAAGCCCGCTTAACTGAGTAAGTAACCGTTGGTGAATAAGATCTGACATAACGCTTCCCTGCTCATGTCGCTCAGAATATCGAGCGCCCGATCCGCTCCGACAACAGTTCCAGCGCTTTGGTCCCCGCCAGCGAGTTGCCGGAAGGATCCAGCTCTGGCGACCAGACCGCGATGGTCATATCCCCCGGAACCACGGCAATGATCCCGCCGCCGACACCGGATTTACCCGGCATGCCGACCCGGTAAGCAAACTCACCTGCACCGTCATACAGACCACAGGTCGCCAACAAAGCATTGAGTTGCTTGGATTGGGTTGGCGTGATGATCTGGCGCCCGCTCTGCACCGAACTGCCTTTATTGGCAAGGTAGCTGAAGGTTTTCGCCAGATCAACGCAGCTCATCTTCAGTGCGCACGCATGGAAATAGTTGTTCAGAACCGGGATCACTTCATTGTCAAAGTTGCCAAATGCGCGCATCAGGTAGGCAATCGCCGCATTACGGTCACTGTGCATCATTTCTGATGCGGCCACCACTTTGTCGTAGATAATATGACTGTCACCGGAAAGCTGGCGGACAAATTCCAGCAGACGCTGTCTGGGTGCAGACAGGCGTGAGTGCAGCATATCGGCCACTACGATCGCCCCGGCATTGATAAAAGGGTTACGGGGAATCCCCTGCTCCATCTCAAGCTGGATCATGGAGTTAAAGGCCTGACCAGACGGCTCTTTACCTACCCGCGACCAGATTTCATCGGCGCGATACAAGCCCAGCGCCAGCGTCAGACTCAGCACTTTGGAGATCGACTGAATCGAAAACGCTTCTTGTGCATCGCCGGCTTTAAAGATTTCACCTTCGTTGGTGTACACAGCAATACCCAGCTTGTAGCTCGGCACCTTAGCCAGCGCTGGAATATAGTCGGCGACTTTTCCTTGTCCGATTAATGGGCGAACTTCATCCAGGATGTTCGCCAGTATTTCTGTGGTTGGTTTCATGTTGGTTCGGTTTACTTGCTATTGTAATTATTGTTGTGTCTGTAGGGACAAAAAAGCCAACATTAAAGCAATGTTGGCTTTTATAAAACTTTATTTTTCAAATGGTGATAACACCGGAAAAAATCAGCGGATGCGCTTGAACTTAATGTCCCAAACGCCGTGACCCAAACGGTGGCCACGCGCTTCAAACTTGGTCAACGGACGCTCCTCTGGACGAGGCACGTAATCGCCTCCCTGAGCGGTGTTTTCATAACCCGGCGCCTGATTCATCACCTCAATCATGTGCTCAGCGTAGTTTTCCCAGTCGGTGGCCATGTGGAAAATGCCTTCACCGATGATCAGCTTTTGACGTACCATTTCGGCAAACTCAAGCTGAACAATACGACGCTTGTGGTGGCGCTTCTTGTGCCACGGATCGGGGAAAAACAGTTGCAGCGTGTGCAGACTGTTGTCAGGAATCATATTCGCGAACACTTCCACGGCATCGTGACACATCACACGCAGGTTGGTCACGCCCGCTTCGCGCGCCGAAGACAAACATGCGCCTACGCCCGGGCTGTGGACTTCAATGCCGATAAAGTTCTTTTCCGGAGCATTTTTGGCCATTTCAACCAGTGATGCGCCCATACCAAAACCGATCTCCAGTACCACTGGGTTGTCGTTACCAAACACGCGATTCCAATCCAGCAGTGTATCCTGATAATCGATACCCATGCTTGGCCAGCACTCTTTCATTGCCGCTTCCTGACCTTTGGTCAGACGTCCTTCACGACGAACAAAGCTGCGTACTTTGCGGATCAGTTTACCGTCTTCGGTGTATTCGTTAGTGGTCACTTCACTCATTGATATTGCCTGCTTAAAATTTGCTCTCACCTCAAAGGGCTTGTGATTATCCAAAGAATCGTGCTCGGTGCAAGTGTTATCACCGAATTCGATTATCCTTACAGTTTGTCTGTTTTACATTCACCACTTTCTGTGGTGCAATTTTACCCACGATTATACCTATATTTTACACAGAGCAAGCCGTGACACCTTTTGCCGATGCCATATTAGAATGGTATGACGCTTATGGGCGAAAAGATCTCCCATGGCAGAAAAATAAAACCGCCTACAGCGTCTGGTTGTCGGAAATCATGCTTCAGCAGACTCAGGTCGCGACCGTGATTCCTTACTACCAGAGATTCTTACAACGGTTTCCAACCGTGACCGATCTGGCCAATGCCGAACAAGACGAAGTCCTGCACCTGTGGACCGGACTGGGTTATTACGCTCGCGCCCGCAACCTGCATAAAGCCGCGCAAATTGTCGCTCAAGAATACAACGGGGAATTTCCGCTAGACCTTGAGCAGATGAACGCTCTGCCGGGGATTGGCCGCTCGACCGCAGCGGCGGTGTTGTCGTCGGTTTATAACCAGCCGCATGCGATTCTGGACGGCAACGTCAAGCGCACTCTGTCGCGCGCGTTTGCCATTGACGGCTGGCCGGGACAGAAAAAAGTAGAGAATCAGTTGTGGGACATCGCTGAAACGCACACGCCCGATACCAACGTCGACAAGTACAATCAGGCGATGATGGACATGGGGGCCATGGTGTGTACACGCAGCAAGCCTAAATGTTCGCTTTGTCCGGTCGCCTCAATGTGTCAGGCCAATAAGCAAGGTAACCCGCTTGATTACCCTGGGAAGAAACCAAAGAAAGACAAACCGGTGAAAGAAACCTGGTTCGTGATGCTACATCACGATAACCAGGTTTGGCTTGAACAACGCCCTCAAAGTGGCATTTGGGGAGGCCTGTTCTGCTTTCCGGAACATCCGGATGCCAGCATTGAGCACCAGCTTGATCTGCGCAGCATACGCCAGACACAGGTGCGTGAAACGCGGCCTTTAATTGCGTTTCGCCACACTTTTAGCCATTACCATCTCGACATCACCCCGATTCTGGTGGATTTATCTCAGCAACCGGATGTGATAATGGAAGGAACCAAAGGTCTTTGGTATAACTTATCCCAACCTGAAGAGATCGGCCTGGCCGCTCCGGTAAAGCAGCTACTGGAGGGCTTGCCGTTTGAACTTTAACATCAAGGAGTCATTATGAGCCGCACTGTATTCTGTGCTCGACTAAACAAAGAAGCGGAAGGACTGGACTTTCAGCTCTACCCGGGCGAACTGGGTAAACGCATCTTCGACACCATCTCGAAAGAAGCCTGGGCACAGTGGCAACACAAGCAAACCATGCTGATCAACGAGAAAAAGCTCAACATGATGGATCCTGAGCATCGCAAACTGATCGAAACCGAGATGGTCAACTTCCTGTTTGAAGGCAAAGACGTTCACATCGAAGGTTACACGCCACCGAGCGAATAATAATTACAATCTCAATGACATCACGGCTCCGCTCTGATGTCATTTTTATATTCAGAAGCTATGAAAAAACTGATCTATTGTCTGACCGCACTGACACTGGTGGGATGCAGTCGCGAATTCGTGGAACGCATCTATGATGTCAATTATGAACCGACCAACCGCTTTGCCAAAAATCTGGCTCAGTTGCCCGGGCAGTTTGAAAAGGACACCGATGCGCTCGATGCCCTGATCAGCAGTTTTTCCGGCAACATCAAAAAGCGCTGGGGCAGCAAAGAGCTGAAGTACGCCGGTAAAAGTAATTACGTTAAATACATCGACAACTATCTGAGCCGCTCTGAAGTCAACTTTTCCAAAGGTACAATCGTCGTCGAAACCGTCTCGCCGACCGATCCCAAAGGCCACCTGAGAAACGCCATCATCACCACATTGCTGACACCCGATGATCCGGCCAGTGTCGATCTATTCTCGTCGAAAGACATTAAACTGGAGGGCCAGCCATTCCTGTACAAGCAGGTGTTAGATCAAGATGGCAAGGCTATCCAGTGGTCATGGCGCGCCAACCGTTATGCCGACTACCTGATCGCCCACCATCTTAAAGTCAAAGATGTCGATTTCAAAAAGGCTTACTACGTTGAAATTCCAATGGTCGAAAACCAGGTTGAAATCCGCAGCTATCAATACGCGGATATCGTGCGCCGTGCTTCAAATCGTTATAGCATCCCGGAAGATCTCATCTACGCCATTATCAAAACCGAAAGCAGCTTCAACCCCTACGCGGTAAGCTGGGCCAACGCGTACGGATTGATGCAAGTGGTGCCCAAAACCGCGGGGCGTGACGTGTTTAAGCTGGTCAAAAAACGCAGTGGCGAGCCATCACCGGAATACCTGTTTAATCCGGAAAACAACATCGATACCGGCACCGCCTATTTCTATCTGCTGAAAAATCGCTATCTGAAAGACGTGCGTCACCCCACCTCACTGGAATACAGCATGATTTCGGCCTATAACGGCGGCACCGGCGGCGTCCTGAACACCTTTAACCGTTCCGATCGCAGTCGAGCCATGCGCGACCTGAATTCGCTTCAGCCGAATCAGGTTTACTGGGCGCTGACCAAGAAACACCCCAACAGCGAATCGCGTCGGTATCTGGAAAAAGTGACCAAATACAAACTGGACTTTAACGCGGGTAAAGGATAAACCTCGAATCTGCCTAAATTCGCAGCAGTTAACCATTTTTTTGCATTTTTTTCGAAAAACAAGTTGACGCAGAGACGGAAAATCCGTTTAATAGCGCTCCGTTGCCCGGATAGCTCAGTCGGTAGAGCAGAGGATTGAAAATCCTCGTGTCGGTGGTTCGATTCCGCCTCCGGGCACCACAATTTGTTGATTGTTGGTGCTTTGCACGAACAGTGTAAAAAGAATATTCGTGTGCCGACTTAGCTCAGTAGGTAGAGCAACTGACTTGTAATCAGTAGGTCACCAGTTCGATTCCGGTAGTCGGCACCATTCTTTTGCCTCGATAGCTCAGTCGGTAGAGCAGAGGATTGAAAATCCTCGTGTCGGTGGTTCGATTCCGCCTCGAGGCACCATTATTTGGTGCTTTACTCTGAAAAGAGTGACACAAATAATTCCCCCTTAGTTCAGTTGGTAGAACGGCGGACTGTTAATCCGTATGTCGCAGGTTCGAGTCCCGCAGGGGGAGCCACTTTCAAAAAGCCAAGTCGAAAGACTTGGCTTTTTTCGTTTTGCGACTTAATGCTGTTGTGGCATCACTCTATGCTCACACCATTCCAGTTCTACCGGACACTGAGCACCCCGCTCGCTTCATCCCCCACTCTTTGGTAAAACAATCAAGCCAATGCCAGACGAAGCCCAGTTGTATGTAATAAGTAAGTTGCCACTTACCTACTAAATTGCAGCTTAAATCCGAAAAAGCAGCGTAAAAATCACGATTTTTTATGACGAATGCTGAACTAAGCTCTCATGGGAACGTACTTTGCTACAGGGATTCTATAAAGATTTATTCTCAAATGAGCAAAAACAGCCCAT
>NZ_WXWP01000165.1:19014-20400 GCF_009904765.1 Vibrio sp. V39_P1S14PM300 | reverse complement strand
TTTATAATTTTTGAACATGATATAAATGAAGAACATGTGGAGGCTATTCGATCTTTAATTAAAAAAGGTTATGAGTTACCCCTGCAAGAAATTGCTACATTCTTAAGAGATAAAGATGAAGAAGACTTTGCTGAGTGTGTTGATCATATATCTGTTTGATTTAAATGTTTTTATTTGATTTTATGACATTTACGTGCTGATATCAGGTGGTTTCTGTGACTTGATGTCAGCATGTTGGTTTGTTCAAGTTGAATGTATGTTAGACATTGTCGCTACCCAACTTCACACTTTCTTAAAAAATCATTAATAAACTACTCATCAGTTTGCACTACGTATTACTCCGCTATATCCCTATTTCAATTTATATTAAATTAAATTAAAACAAGTAGATACTATATGTATGTCAAATGGCTTACGTATATCTACGTAAGTCAATAGTCTAATGGTTTTCTCGCACGCCTACTTGAATGCGTGTTCACGCGCATTTCTCATTTTGCTTTTATCACGCATCTTTGTTGTGAATCTAATAAATGTCGAAGTATTCATAGATTTTTAAAATGTAATGCTCGAAAGGAACAATAAGCACGAAAGGACGTGAACATGAGTGTGATTCAACAATCGCTGAAGCGAGTCGTAAAAATGACGGCTGCTGCACTGACCTGCGCGCTGTTGGCAACTTCTGCCAATGCTGCTGAAAAAGTGTATCGCCTGAAGCTGGCAGAAACATGGGGACCAAACTTCCCGATCTTTGGTGATACCACCCAAAATATGGCGAAGATGGCGGAAGAAATGTCCAACGGACGTCTGCAAATTCGCATCGATTCTGCCAATAAGCATAAAGCGCCTTTTGGTGTGTTTGATATGGTTAAGTCCGGACAATATGACATGGGCCACTCGGCATCGTATTACTGGAAAGGGAAAGTGCCCAACACGCTTTATTTCACTTCCATGCCGTTCGGTATGTTGCCGACGGAGCAATACGCCTGGTTCTACTATGGCGGTGGCATGGAGTTGATGGAGAAGGTATATGCACCTCATAACATGCTGTCGTTCCCTGGGGGTAACACGGATACTCAGATGGGGGGCTGGTTCCAGAAAGAGATCAAAACCGTCGATGATTTACAAGGTCTGAAGATGCGTATTCCAGGGTTTGCTGGAGAGGTGCTTGCAGAGCTTGGCGCAAAGCCAACCAACATTGCACCGGGTGAGCTTTATACCTCGTTAGAGCGGCGCACCATTGATGCTCTGGAATGGGTTGGCCCCTCGCTGGATCTGCGCATGGGGTTCCACAAGATAGCGCCGTATTACTACACCGGTTGGCATGAGCCTGGTACTGAGCTGCAATTCTTAGTCAACAAGCGTACCTGGGACCGACTGCCAGACGAT
>NZ_WXWP01000165.1:0-18837 GCF_009904765.1 Vibrio sp. V39_P1S14PM300 | reverse complement strand
AGTCGAAGCACGAAAGCGGCAAAAACTGGGCGACAATCAAAACTGAATACCCTGACGTTCAGGTGAAGGATTTCCCGCCAGAAGTCATGGCGGCCTTGCGTGATGCCAATGCTCGCTTGTTGAAAAAACACGCGGACGAGGATCCAATGGCAAAAGAGATCCAACAATCACAGGCCGGCTATCTGGACATGGTGCGTCCTTGGTCTGATATCTCGCATCGTGCTTATCTGAACAGCCAAGCCGCAGTCGGGCAGTAAACAGAGTTGGCGGGCGACATGTCCGCCAACTCTCTCTTTCTTAACCGTACAGTGTCCTTTGGATGTGCTGCGCGGGCATTGCAACATTCCATGGAGTCGGGAATGAGAAATCTAATCTATATCGAAAGAATCTTTAACCGGTTTGGGGATTTTCTCGGCTGGGTCTCCAGTATTCTGTTTATCATCCTGCTGGTCAACGTGGTGTACGACGTGGTCATGCGCTACGTCTTCAATGATGTGTCCATCGCGTTTCAGGAAATGGAATGGCACTTGTTTTCGGCGGTGTTCCTATTGGGCGTGCCGTACGCCATTAAGGCGGGTGGGCATGTGCGGGTTGATATTTTCTATGAACGCCTGTCAAACAAAGCGCAAGCCATTATCGACATATTGGGCACTGTGTTTTTTCTCTTTCCATTCTGCCTGCTGGTGGCGTGGTATGGGGTTGATTTTGCGAAAGAGAGCTATGAACTGGGCGAGACGTCCGGTGATCCGGGAGGTTTGCCGTATCGCTGGATTATCAAAGGGATGATTCCGTTGTCCTTCTTGTTTATGGCGGTCAGCGGTATCGGTTTGGTGCTGCATTCTCTCAATAAGATCGTCAATCCGCGTCTGATTTATCAAACTCCGACCGACAAACATTAAAAAGGAACTTCGAGATGATAGGAATTGTCATGTTTTTCGTCGCCCTGTTTGCGCTGTTGTTGGGGTTCCCGGTGGCGTTTACCTTTGGCGGCATCGCGCTGATATTTGGCGTATGGGCTGAAGGTATGGATATGTTTGCCTTCATGCCATATCGTATTCAGTCCATTATGGAAAATACCGTGTTAATGGCGGTCCCATTGTTTGTCTTCATGGGCTTAGTGCTGCAAAAAACCAAACTGGCGGAGCAACTGCTTGAGTCAATGGGGCGATTGTTTGGTGGTGTGCGCGGTGGTATCGCGATTTCGACCGTGTTGGTCGGCGCATTGCTGGCGGCTTCAACGGGCGTCGTGGGGGCATCTGTCGTCGCGATGGGGCTGATCTCATTACCGGTGATGCTTAAGTATCATTACGACAAAGGATTAGCCTGTGGCACCATTTGCGCGTCCGGTACGTTGGGGCAAATCATTCCTCCTTCTATTGTTCTGATTTTGCTTGGGGATGTGCTTGGCGTACCTGTCGGGGATTTGTTTCAGGCTGCCATCTGGCCAGGGCTGGTCTTGGTTGGTGCTTATGTGTTGTACATTCTGGTTTATGCCAAATTAAAACCCGATGCGGCACGTGCGTTGGAGCGCGATGAATCCATCAGCCGCAGGGAAGAAGTGACGAAAGCCCTGAAAGCGGTCGTGCCTCCGCTGGCGCTGATTATCGTGGTACTTGGATCCATTTTTGCTGGTGTAGCCACGCCAACCGAATCAGCTGCGCTGGGCGGGGCGGGCGCAATTGTGTTGGCGTTACTTTACAAACAGTTCAGTTGGAAAATGGTGTACGACTCTGCGAAAGAAACCGTCAAAGTCACAGCAATGGTGTTTGCGATTCTGCTCGGGGCAACTGCTTTCTCTATGGCCTTTACTTACACGGGCGGGGATTACCTTGTAGAGGAGTGGATGTTAAACATTCCGGGAGAAAAGTGGGGCTTTCTGATCATCACCATGTTGGTGATTCTGGTGCTCGGATTTTTTATCGACTTTGTGGAAATCTGTTTCATTATCGTGCCCATCCTATCGCCGGTTGCGGAGCTGCTGGGCATCAATATGACCTGGTTTGCGATTCTGATTGCCATGAACTTGCAAACGTCGTTTTTAACGCCGCCGTTTGGCTTTAGTCTGTTTTACCTCAAAGGGGTTGCACCAAAAGGGGTGACGACTCAGGACATTTACCGCGGGGTTATGCCGTTTATCCTGATCCAAATTCTGGTGCTCGCTTCATTGCTGGCCTTTCCTCAATTTTACGGAATGGGGTAGATTCAGTCTGTATTTCACACTTTTGTAACAACAAGGTTTCACGTGCGTGAGCCGAGTTGCTAAAGTAAAACTGCTCCCTGAACGGTGAGCAGTTTTTTGTGAGGGAAAGGAATGCCTCTGAAAGCCAAATTGATTTTACTGACCCTGCTGCCGCTACTGCTGGTGTCAGTCAGCATCAGTTGGATCTCCATCTATCAGGCGAAAATGTTGGGTGAGCGAGAAGTTGAAATCTTTCGTGAAAACCTGATCAAGTCGCGCGAAAGGGCGTTGAAAGACAGCGTAGATCTCGCCTTTGACGCCATCTCTCATATCTATAATGATCCGAACCTGCCAAAGTCCGATGCTCAATCTCAGGTTAAGTCCCTTCTGACCAAACTCAGGTATGGATCTGATGGCTATTTTTTTGCCTATGACAAAACCGGCACCAACCTGGTTCACCCGATACTGCCAGAGCTGGTGGGTAAAAATCTCATTGATTTACAGGACAACAATGGCGATTTTCTAATAGAAGCCTTGTTGTTTCAGGCTCAGGCAGGTGGGGGCTTTCATCAGTATCTCTGGCAAAAGCCATCGAGCGGCGATATTGTGCCTAAGCTCAGTTACGCGGCTTGGCTGGAAAAATGGGAATGGATGATCGGTACCGGGCTTTACATCGAGGATGTCAGTCACGAAGTCGAGAATATGCAGGCTGCGATTAATCGTAACATCGAAACGACCTTTTTCTCCGTAATGGTGATTTTGTTGATCACGGTGGCGGTGATTGTGGTGTTGACGTTGGCCATCAATCTTCATGAACACCGACTCGCGGACAAGAACCTTAAAGAACTGGCTCATAAGACAGTGATGTTTCAGGAAGATGAGAAGAAGCATCTCGCCAGAGAATTGCACGATGGCATCAATCAGTTGTTGGTGTCCAGCAAGTGTCATCTGGAGTTGCTGGGGCAAAAGCTGCCCGACACGGATTTGCGTCAGCATCTGGAAAAATCACAGCAATCACTGATGACAGCGATCAATGAAGTGCGCCATATCTCCCATCAACTTCGACCCAGTGCATTGGATGATATCGGGCTGGAGGCTGCCCTGACAACATTATTGCAGGACTTCAAAAGCCACTCGGGAATAGAGATAGACATCCATTTCGAAACTCAGGATCAGCGTTTGAAATCAGAAGTTGCAACAACGCTCTATCGTGTGGTGCAAGAATCCCTGAATAACGTTGAAAAACACTCTTCAGCCACGAAAGTCAGCGTTATCTTGCAGCAACTGGGAAGCCTGCTTCAATTAATGGTGAGGGATGATGGTGTCGGCTTTAACCCTAACGATGTGCTTGCTCGGCGCGGAATAGGTCTGCGTAACATGCGTGAGCGGGTTGAATTCATCGGTGGTGAATTCGACATTATCAGCGAGCCCGGCTTTGGTACCGAAATGACCGTATTACTTAATTTGGATGGATTGGTGTATGCAAAACCCGATTAACGTGGTCATCGTGGATGATCATCAGGTGGTGTTGGATGGCTTTATTGCCCGGTTGGAGCTTGAGCCGGACATTCGCGTTGTTGGTACCGCCAGCAATGGTCTGGAAGCGGTCGAAGTGGTGCGCAGTTTAGCGCCTGATGTGGTGTTAATGGACGTGAGCATGCCAGTCATGAATGGGATTGATGCGACACGGCTGATCCGTGAAGAGCGACCTCACTCCAAAGTCCTGATGCTGACAATGCATGACAACCGAGAATACATCATGAAAGTGATGCAGGCGGGGGCGGTGGGCTACATGTTGAAGGAAATCTCCGCCGAAAAAATGGTTCAGGCGATCAAAACGGTGAACCAAGGCTCGACGTATTTCTGTGAGTCTGTCACACAGACCCTGTTTACTCAGGAAGTGACACCGGCAACCCAGCGACCGAATCCACTCAGTCGCCGCGAAGAAGCGGTACTGAAGTTGGTGGCAGAAGGGCACAGCAGCAAAAAGATTGCCGCCCTGCTGAGCATCAGCTACCGAACGGTGGAAACACACCGACAGAACATCAAGCACAAGCTGGATCTGCACTCCACGGCAGAACTGGCAAAATATGCATTAGAAAAAGGTCTGGTTGAAAACTAAGCTATAGAAAAGTCAAACAATACAGAATCAGGACGTAAGTCAAAGCGAGTAATAAAAATATAAATTATTTATACAACTGGTCGATAACAATAATTGCAGTGATGTCGCTTTAAGGTTTCTCTCTTGCCTAAAACTACTTTAAGAACAAAAACGGTCATTTTATTTGCCACCAGCATTTTGGGTGTGATCATCAGTTGCTTGCTGATTACCCGCTATTTCTTTTTGGTCAACATACACAAAGTCGAGGAAATGCAGATCGAACGTCTGAGCAGCCAGGCTCAGGCGGTCATTGAGTCGATCGTAGCGTCTCAGGAAGAACATTCTTACGACTGGGCATACTGGGACGAATCCTACCTGTTGCTCAAGCAGGGGGATTCACAATTCGAAGAACGCAATTTGTATGAAGGCACACTCGATACGCTTGGTCTCGACATGATGATCTATCTGACCACCGATTATCAGGTGGTTGCGTCGACGTTTCGTAATATGCCGCAGCAACATTTTCAAACCGAGTTAGATAGCATTCTGGCGGCCTCGGGCATTCAGGAGCACATTCAGCAAATGTCGGAAGTGCTCGATGATGAGAAAGGCAGCATTTCTGGTTTGGTAAAGACTGGTGAGCAAATATGGGTGATCAGCCTGACACCCATCCGCAACAGCGAAGGCACGTCGGAAGTGGCTGGTTGGCTGCTGTGGGGCCAGCATCTGAGCTATCGTTTTCCGGCGGATTACCAGAAAATCCTCTCTGCTCAGAACGAGATTGTGGCGAACAAACCAGAACAAAAAGTGGCGAGTATCGGCAGTGGCAGCGCTTTGTTGTGGCTGGAAGAAGAGCGTGAGAGCATCACCACTTATTCGCCTTTGAATGACATGACCGGCGAGCGGATTGGCTATCTGCAAACCAGCGAATCCCGGCTGTTTACCCACAACAGCGAGCAGCTGTTTTTGTACCTGATCGCAATCATGACACTGGCTGCCGGCTTGATTGCGGCTCTGACATTGTTGGTTTTTCGTGCCAAGATCGGCAAACGCTTCCTTCATCTTGAAGAGGGCATCGCCAATATCATTAATGACCGCGAATTACCAATTGGCAAAGCCAGTGATGAGTTCGAACGTGTCGCTAATCTGATCGAGATTCTGGCCGATTCCTCGTCGGCAGCTGAGGAAAAGTTAACAGAAACGCTGCAAAAATTTGATGTGTTGTACCGAAGCAGCAATGTGGGCGTGGTGCTGGTCGTCGATCGGATCATCGTTGATTCTAACCACGCCCTTGAGAACATGCTCGGTTATCAGAAAAAAGAGCTCATTTCTCACCCGCTGACTAAGTTATGCGCCGAGGAACAGCACTGCGGTGTTGATGATCTGTACCGTGCTATTGAGCAAGGCAAGCTGGAACAGGACGCGCAGATGCGCACCAAGTCAGGAGAGCTGATCCCGGTGAGCATTGAGGTGGCGCCACTGAACATGCAGGGTCAGCACGCGATCATGATGATGGTGAAAGATCTCAGCGAACAAAAGCATCAGGAAGCTTTGATTGCTCAGCTGACTGAACGAGACCCGATTTCAGGGCTGCTCAATCGGCCGGCGATCGTCAGTAAATTCAGTGAAGCGATGGGTGGAGCGATTGCGTCACCCGTGCTGATGTATATCTGTGTCGGCCGCTTGAGAGACATTGTCGAAATCCACGGCATTGAAGTGTACGATCAGGTGATTAGCCTGTTTTCCAGCAAGTTACAGTCCATGTTAAGTGACTGTGTATTAGGGCGAATCAGTGACCATGAATTCATCGCCTTTAGTAATGCTCCGAATGCGGTGGACGTGCTGACATCGGCCGGCGATCATCTTTGTCGTCAGTCTGATGTGACAATGCTGGTGGCCGGGCTGGAGCTGGAGATTAACGTGCACATGGTGCTGTTTGATGATCTGACCGAGCTGGGCAGTATTACCGATATTTCTCAGGTTGCCAGACATGCTGTGCAGTTCAAATCGGTTGAAGATCGCTGCATCATTGATGTCGACCACGTGCTGATCAAAGAAGCCAAAGATGCGCTGGTGTGGAACCGAGATATAGCGGCGGCCATCCGAGAAAAGAAACTGTTTCCTTTCTATCAGCCGATTGTCGACTGCCAAAGCGGCGAAGTCATGGGGTTTGAAGCGCTGGCCCGCTGGCAACATGAGGAACTGGGGTTTGTCTCTCCAGCCGTGTTTATCCCGATTGCTGAGCAGCAGAACCTGATCGTCGAACTGGGTGAGCAAATCCTGCAACAGAGTTGCCGTTTTATTGCTGCCATCAATCAGACGCGTTTGGCGAGCGGTAAGTCGCCATATTCACTGCATGTGAATCTGTCGGCGCCGCATTTTTATCACACGACACTGGTTGGCTTTTTGGAAGACACGCTAAAAAGCAGTGGTCTGGGCGAGGGGAATTTAGTGGTTGAGATCACCGAAAGCATGTTGGTCGGTGCTGAAGAGGAAGTGATTGAGCGCATGAAGACCATTCGAGAGCTTGGCGTCGCACTTGCTCTGGATGACTTTGGTACCGGGTTCGCCTCACTGGGAACATTGTGCAGCTATCCGCTCGACATCGTAAAACTCGATCGCTCTTACATCATGCAGTTGGAACACAATGAGAAGGCGAAGGTACTGGTAAGAAATGTCGCCGCGATGGCGAAGGAATTGGGGCTGGGTATCGTCGCGGAAGGTGTGGAGACAGCTTCTCAGCACCGCAAACTGAAAGTCTGGAAAATTGATGAAATACAGGGTTACCTCTTTTACAAGCCGATGAGCGGCGAAGAGATACAGCAACGCTTTTGCTGAGCTTGCGCACTTGTTTTCCAATTCGCGAATCAAACTTTCGTTTTTTTTCACTTTTGGAAATTTACTTTCCCTTATAGAGTAGAGCTCATACTCTGGGCTTCTCTATAAGTGGCACCAGAGCGAGAGTTCTCTTAGTCACGGTTGGTTGGCGATCAGCCCGAGGGCTCAAACGTTCAGAAATATTCAATAACAACGTTGAATGGCTTAGGAGGTGTGTACTCGCCAAGATGTTTGTACCGATGTATGTGGGCACAACCCAAACCAAGAATTCCGCAACGTCAGACAAGGTACAATCTCAAGCTTAGTATTGTGTTCATTCATACATGCTTGTATGTTGAATCATAGCGTTAAGCTGGTGAGGAAGCCCCGCTTCAGCTCCCGCTGCTGCCCTTTTACCCCGGGGGCATGCGCGGAGCATGAGCTTGCACACCACTCCTGTTTTTTCTCATTTACCTGGATTGGGCTCGGACCCGTCTGGGTCATGGGCTCTTCACAGTTCGCTGAAACGACGCTTTCTTATTTTACCGCTTAATATACAATGGGTCGGATATGCATTTTGCATGTCTTTCGTTTATCTATCGCTCCTCCCGCGACGGAGAGAGTAAGGAGTTATGCACGTGGAAAACGTTGAGCCAATTATCGTCTCGACATTAGACATGGATCGTATCTCAGAGTTACTGGATACTTTGCCTGTACTGGACAAACAACTTGAACAGCTGGAAATGGAGTTGGATCGTGCGACCATTGTCGCGCCGAACGAAATGCCAGGTGACGTGGTCACGATGAATTCGACCGTGACGTTCAAGTTGCTCGAGAGCGGCAAGACTATGGAAAAAACACTGGTGTATCCGAATGAAGTAAAAAGCGAGCAGGATGTTTCTGTTTTTGCGCCGGTAGGTAGTGCTCTGCTGGGGTTGTCTGTTGGCCAAAAACTTAAATGGCCATTGCCAGGAGGCAATACTCAGACCATCGAGATCGTTGAGATATCTTATCAGCCAGAGCGCTCTGGCGATTTCTCGCTTTAAGCGTAACGCATGATAAAGAGGCCAGCAGGCCTCTTTTTTGATGTGAGCATCAGTGAAGTTAGACACATGCTCAAAACCCAATAACAGGCGTTTCGGTAAACATTAAAACTAAGCCGTCCAAGGCTTAACTTTAGTGTCTCACGACATGCGTTTCGGTTTACGACTTGAACACCGCCTGGCCAGATTTGTTAGTAAACAGCGCTTTATCATCTTCCATATAGCAGAAAGACGCGGCCCGGTTTTTGATGAGTTGCGCGGCTAAAGAGGGGGTCACCGCCCGGTGCTCACCCCGAACCACGTAGAATTCCCCTTCCCAAAAATTATCGCGAAACCGACCTGATGTTAAGAACTCAATAACGACTTTCATGCTTATCTCCTGCTTAGTTATGCTTTCAATATAGGCGCATAAACAATCCGGATCGATGGCGAAAAACGAAATGTTATTTTTATATTTCATATGTTAATTGTTGTTCTTGTTGGGTTGGTTTTTTGATAATAAAACTTCACATATCCACCGTAATGGTCGGTAATACCGACAGAAAGATCAGCGTGGCGAGGGCGATATTGAAGGTTTTTTGCCGGGTGACAGTATTGAGATAAGTGCTGATCTTTTGGCCGAGCCAGGTCCAGAAAGTGTTGGCACACAAACCAGAAATGGTAAACACAACCGTGATCAGCAGTATTGATAACCAGTAATGTGACGCCAGGCTGTAACTAGAGATCAGCGCCAGAGACGCCATCCAGGCTTTGATGTTGCCAAGTTGAAACAGAGTCGCTTCAAGTACTGACATAGGGCGGCCTCTCTGAGTACGAGTGGCGAACGGATTCGAGGTCAACAGCTTTAATACCAACCACAACATGTAACTCAGCCCGATATATTTCAACATCAGATACAGCCCGGGAGATTGTTGCAGCAGTAACCCGACGCCGCCAGCACATAGCAGAAGCAGGCCGATAACGCCGATTCGTATACCGAGTAGATGTCGCCAGGACTGCCGGATACCAAAATGTGCTCCTGAACTGGCGAGCAAGAAGTTGTTCGGCCCGGGGGAAATGGTAGTGACAAAAGCAAACAAAGTCATGGGGGGCAAAAGTTCCCAAAGTGCATTCATACGGTGATCCTCACTGATTCATCACCGCCAGAGTAAAAGAGGGTGGAGCCGTTCCCCAATTGTTAATGCGTCACCATGACAATTCTTTTGTTTGCATGTGGATCAGCCTTGATTATCCTAGAATTGTTGACTAAATGTCCCCCTATGGAGAGTGACAATGTTTGTTCCTGATATTTCCGGTCGTACGGGCACCAAATTTCAGGCGTTGGCCGATGCCTTTTCTGAAGCGATTGAAAGCGGTGAGTTAATGCCGGGTACCAAGTTGCCTCCCCAACGGATTTTATCTTATCGGCTTGGTGTCACAGTGGGGACAGTGACCCGGGCGTATCAGGAATTAGAACAGCGCGGGCTGACTGAGCCGAAAGTAGGAAGCGGTACGTACGTCAAGGACAAGCAAGAAGCGCAGCAGATGTTTTATCACCCGGTGACTGAAAAGTCTGGGGTGGATTTGGCTTTGTGCCGGCCGCTGTTATTGCGTCAGCATGAGTATCTGGCTGAGGGGCTACAGGCATTGGCTCAAGAGCCGATTGCACAGCGTGCCGTTCTGGATTATCACTCTGCCGACGGGATTCAGGGGCATAATCAGACATTGCAAGCCTGGTTGATGACGCGTTTTCGTAGTGAGATTGACCGGCGCCGTCTGGTTTGGACATACGGAGGTCAGCACGGCCTATCGGTGCTGATTCAAGGATTGACCCGGCCCAAAGAGACGATTCTGACCGAAGGGTTGTGCTATGCCGAGTTCATTCATGCCTGTCAGCAGTCAGAACGCAAACTGGTGCCCGTTCGTCTTGATCAGCAGGGGATCGACCCGGAGGATTTAGAGCTGCATTGTAAGCGCCATCGGCCCAAGTTGCTTTATCTGACTCCGGCGATTCAAAACCCTACAGGCGCGCAGATTTCAGATAGCCGCAGGCTGAGGATCATTGAGATTTGTCGTCGGTATCAGGTGTTGATTGTTGAAGATGACGTTTTGTACTGCCCACCCAGTCACAGAAAGACGCCTTTGGTGGCGATAGCACCGGACATCACCTTGTTTGTCGGAAGTTTTTCCAAATACTTTGCTGGTGGCCTGAGGGTCGGGTATCTGATTTTACCGCTGTCGATGAAGGACTCTTTGCAGCGGGCACTGCGTGCCAGTTGCATGCACGTCAGCCCGTTAATGGTGGATTTGGTGTGCCGCTGGCTGACCAATGGTGCGATGGACAAGGTTGATCAGGAAATCGCCATGGAAGTCAGTGCCCGGCAGCGTATTTGGCGCCGCGTTTTTCCGCACGCTCCGCAGCAGGTGCCAGGGTTTAATGTGTGGTTACCCTTACCCGAGCCACTGACCGGTTATCAGTTTGCCCGCACGTTGCGTGAGAAAGGCATTCATGTGCGTGAAGCGGAGATGTTTGCGGTCGGGCGGTATCAGGTGCCGGCAGCGGTGAGGATCTCCTTGACCGGGCCGCCAAGCCGGTCACAATTGGAAGCGGCTTTGCTGACATTGCGCGAGCAGATTGCGCGCAGTGGCTAATCACATTTGGCGTTTGGCTTTTCGCCGTTTTAGGATCCACATGATCAATGCTCCGAACAACAGCGCCGCCAATGCCCACACGATAAACCGGTAATGGGTGTAGAGCGTACTGAGTTCACTCAGATGCTCAAACGCAAAGTGTGTCAGCAAGCTAAACACTGCCACCCAGACAGTGCTGGCCAGTGCATTGCCAAACAGAAATTCCCGGCGTGGCATTTTCGCGATACCGCACGCGAGTGGCATAAACTGCTTCATTCCCTCGATAAAACGGCTGATGACTAAGCAGGCCGGGCCATACGTCTGAATCGTGGACTGCAGCCTTTGCATTTTAGGTCCGGACACATAACCTTTTTTATCCAGCCAATTCTCAAAATAGTAGCCGAGCAGGTAACCACAAGTATTGCCTAGAAAGCAGCTTAGCCAGGAAACCGTCGCCACCAGAGTCAGGCTCATAACCTGTTCAGAGGCTAACAGAGAGGCGGCAATCATTAGTGACTGACCGGGCATAGGAATGCCCAGCCCTTCGAGAAAAATGCTTACCACCAATGCCAGGTATCCGTACTGTTCCAGCAAGGGTTTCATAGTCATAAGTAGGGCATTGATCTGGTCCAAGCTAAGCTCCGCTTTCGGATCGGTGAACTGTGAGTGATACCTCCGAACGCGATTCTGGTCAATATCTGGCGGGAGATTGTGCGCAGTCCTGACATTTATCTGAAAGGGGTGTTGGTCTTTTGCTCAGTTGATTTTGCGAATATTTTTGCACACGAGAAGGTGTGCGAGACGCCGAAAAATGCGTTATGGACTATAGTTAGCGAAACAAGCTTGCCATTTGCCAAGGGGAAATTATGGAGTTACATCAGCACTCAATACCGGACCTTTTTCAACAGCTGGGACTGGGCAGTTCAGAGCAGGAGATTCGTTCGTTTGTTACCGAGCACGGTGATGGTTTAGGCAGTGCGCCGATTTACGAAGCAAGTTTTTGGACGCCGGCACAAGCATCGTTTCTCAAACAGGCGTTGGAAGATGATGCGGACTGGGCTGAGGTAGTGGATCAATTGGATGTTATGCTAAGAAATTAGTCAGGTGACACTGAGATAGCAGCACATGGATCATCACGAAGTCTTTAACGACAGTTATCTGAGGTGTAACGAAAACCCGGAGTTCTTCACTCTGTTTTATCAGATCTTCTGGGAAAGCAGTGACCACTTTCGTGAGATGTTCGCTGATACGGATATGAACCACCAAATTCAGATGCTGCGTGCTTCACTTCACATTTTGATGCTCGCCAGTGTGTCCACGGATGCAAAAGAGTTGGTCAAACGTTTTGGTGTACGTCATGGTACCACCGGTTATGGCGTTAAACCGGAAGACTTGGATATCTGGTTTGAGTGCATGCTTCAGACCGTCAGCATTTGTGATCGCAACTGGACGCCTGAAGTTGAACTGGCGTGGCGACAATGTTTTGCCAAAGGTATTGAAGTGATGAAGGCACATTGCTCCGGTTATCTGCCGCTGGTGGATTAGCGGCAAATGACTACTTAGCGTCACGCTTGGTAAGCCATTCCAGAAACTCTTCGGCGTACCATTTTTCGTTTTCGTTATCGCACCATCTTCGGGTCAGGCGGCGCTTGTTGAATTCAACCCCAATTGCTGCTTTGGTTTGTGTGGTGGCACGGCCGTAGTACAGCGTTTCACACAGTTCCATATTGGACATGTTCTGGGCATAACTGTTGACGCTAGTGCTTCGCATACCCGCAGTGCTGGCCTGTTTATTCGAACACCCTGTAATGAGCAGTAAAAGAGTGATGCCCAGACAAAGTTTGCGCATTATTTTTCCTTGTATATCATTCGCTTTGCTTCTTGACGCCAACCATAGCCGCAAGGCATCTTAAAATCAAAGAACTTCTGTCGGATGTTTTGCACGGTTAACACTATGATACGTCACCTTTGTGTCCGCTCTTACACTTTGAAAATGAGTCGGCATTCCCACCCGTTCCACCAAGTAGTTTTGCCGCTTGCTGGCAGTATCGATATTCGCATGGATGGTTACGCTGGTAGCGTTAGTGCCGGAGAGCTGATCGTGATCCGCTCAGGAGCGTGCCATGAATTTCGTGCACAAGAAGCAGCGAAGTTTATCGTGGTTGATCTCGATAACCTGCCAGAGGCGTTGAATCACACCCAAGTGAAGTTGCATATCTCTGAAACGCTCAACGCCTATTTAACTTTTATTGAGCAGCAATTGCTTGAGGCGGTGAATCCAGTATTGGATAAGTCGGTGCGTGAACTTCTCTGGCTGCTGTTGCACGAGCAGACAGGACATCGTCTTTGTGACGCTCGTATTGAACAAGCGGTCGCCCATATCCACACGGATTTAAGTGCCTCGCACACTGTGCGTTCGCTGGCTGCGGTGGCTTGCCTGAGTCCAACTCAGTTCAAAAAGCGGTTTCATCAAGCGATGCAATACACCACGCAGCAATATTTGATCCGCGCCCGAATGGAGCGGGCAGAAGCTCTGCTGAGGTATAGCGATCTCCCGGTTACGCTGATTGCTGAACAAGTGGGCTATCAGGATGTTTCCGCATTTAGTCGGCGTTTTCGGGAGGTGTCCGGGCACCCGCCGACCTGGTGCCGAAAATAGAGTCCGTATGGTCGTTTAATGCGTCTTCTCTGCACAAACAAGTTGAGCGCACTCTGATAATTTGAGCGGAGTGAAAATAAGACTATGTTGGAGGGTAACGATGAAAACCATTAGCTGGCAGGAGTTTGAACAAGTTGAGTTGAGAGTCGGCACCATCATTGAGGTGAGCGATTTTCCACAAGCACGGCGTCCGGCCTACAAATTAACAATCGATTTTGGAGATGAGATCGGCGTGAAGAAATCGAGCGCGCAAATCACCGATCTCTACCAGAAAAACGATCTTTTGGATAAACAGGTTGTTGCGGTGACTAACTTCCCTAAGAAGCAGATTGGCCCATTTATGTCGGAGTGCCTGGTGACCGGCTTTCATCGCAGTGATGGTGCCGTGGTGTTGGTGAGTCCGGAAGCAAGAGTGCCAAAAGGGGCGAAATTGAGTTGAGACTTTGAGACTGAAATGCTTTGTTTAAACTGATGTGAAACGTTAGTGGTCGAGTCTGCGCGCGACACTGAGATCTCTGCCCAGTTTGCAACAAAATCACCAAAACTCTGTATTGTAAAACAGGGGTCTTTGTCTACGCTTTTTAGGAAAAGGCGAAGAATTGTTCGATTTTAGAGTTTGTTATCGAATCTTCTGTATCTCTCGACCTTTCAAGAATGAAGAGAGTGAACAAGGATAAGGTTTATGAGATTGAATAAAGTTCTGACTCATCTGATGGTCGCCTGGGTGGGATGCAGTCTGGTTTTACCGGTAACAGCCAGTGAGGATATGCGCAATGACGCCGCCAGTGCGACAAAAGCCTCAAATGGCGAGTTGATGAATGCATTGCCATTCGATAACACGAGTGATTTTGACGCCGCACATAAAGGGTTGATTGAAGCGTTACCCCAAGACCCGATCAAAGGCGGAGCGGGGAACGTAATTTGGAATCCGCAGCAATATGGGTTCATTAAAGAAGGCGATAAAGCCCCTGATTCGGTGAACCCGAGTTTGTGGCGTCAGTCCCAGTTGATCAACATCAGTGGTTTGTTTGAGGTGACAGACGGCATTTATCAGGTTCGTAATCTAGACCTGTCCAATATGACCATTATTGAAGGTAAAGAAGGTATCACGGTGGTTGATCCGCTTATCTCGGCGGAAACAGCCAAAGTTGCCATCGATCTGTATTATAAAAACCGTGGCAAAAAGCCCGTTAAAGCGGTGATCTATACCCATAGTCACGTTGATCACTATGGCGGCGTGAAAGGGATCGTTAGTCAGGAAGACGTAAACGCTGGTAAGGTGAAAGTCTATGCGCCAGATGGCTTTCTGGAAGCGGCGGTGGCCGAGAACGTCATGGCTGGGAATGCGATGAGTCGCCGGGCCAGTTACATGTACGGTAACCTGTTGCCCGCTGACCCGAAAGGCCAGGTCGGCGCCGGTCTGGGGACCACGACATCAGCTGGCACGGTGACGTTGATCGCTCCGACTGAGATTGTCATGAAAACTGGCGAGAAGCACACCATTGACGGTCTGACGTACGAATTTCTGATGGCGCCGGGCTCTGAAGCTCCAGCGGAAATGCTTTGGTTCATCGAAGAGAAAAAAGCCATTTCTGCTGCGGAAGACGCCACTCACACGTTACACAATACCTATTCATTGCGTGGCGCGAAGATACGCGAACCGCTTCCTTGGTCAAAGTACCTCAATCAAGCGATCAACATGTGGGGCGACAAAGCCGAAGTCATGTTCGCGCAGCACCATTGGCCGACATGGGGCAATGACAATGTGGTGCAGTTATTAAAGTCACAACGTGATATTTATCGTTATATCAACGATGAGACGCTGCGATTGGCAAACCATGGTTACACCCGCGACGAAATCGCAGAGCAGTTTACCTTGCCTGACGGACTGGCGAAAGTCTGGGCCAACCGAGGCTACTATGGTTCGATTAGTCACAACGTTAAAGCAACCTACGTGCTTTATCTGGGATGGTTCGATGGCAACCCCGCTACGCTACATGAGCTAACGCCAGTGGAGTCGGCTAAGCGTTATGTCGAATTCATGGGGGGCGCAGATGCCGTACTGGAAAAAGCCCGCAAATATTATGACAAAGGCGAATACCGTTGGGTGGCGCAAGTGGTGAAACATGTGGTGTTCGCGGATCCGAATAACCAGGCGGCGAAAAACCTTGAAGCCGACGCCTTAGAGCAGATGGGATATCAGGCTGAGTCGGGGCCATGGCGCAACTTCTATCTGACGGGAGCACAGGAGTTACGCAGTGGCGTTGCTCAATTACCAACACCGGATACCGCCAGCCCGGATACGGTGCGAGCCATGACCCCAGAGATGTTCTTCGACTATTTGGCAGTCAGACTCAATGGACCAAAAGCGGGTGATGCGACGGCATTGCTTAACTTTGATTTTGGAGGTGACGCCGGACAATATCTGCTGGAATTGGGTAACGGCGTGCTCAATCATACCGCGGGTATCACATCCGACAAAGCGGACGCGACGGTCAAGTTATCCAGAGATACTCTGAATAAGATTATCTTGCAGCAAATCACGTTGGATCAGGCGCTAAAAGCGGGGGATGTGACCATCGACGGCGATGAAAGCAAGCTCAAAGAGTTGGTCGGCTATCTCGATAGCTTTGATTTCTGGTTCAATATCGTGACTCCTTAAAGTTTGAAGTGCATGCTCAGCCCGGCACATATGTCGGGCTGAATGCCATTCGTCATTATGATGCAAGCCTTACTTGAACGAACGTCAAGGCTAAAATGCACTGGTTTGCTTATGCCATCTGTCTGCTTTAGACTTCGAAGCATTGTGAATCAGGGTGTTATCAATACAATATGTTTTCTTCCCCCTTCATCAGGCTTGACCTCCGTCGTCTTATCCTCTTACTGACTATTGCCAGTGTTCTGGTTACGCTCACAAACTCTTTTTACTCCATTTACAAAGTACAAAAGAGCTTGTTGATGGAAAAGACCATGGAAGCAAACCGAGTCTATGCGGAAAAAATGGCAGCGACGACGGATGTGTTTATAGAGTCTGCCCAATCTCAGCTGGAATACAGTGCCAATGTTCTCAAGGCCCATATGCATGATGAGTCGTTCTTGATGCGGGAAGCGGAAAGGCTGCGTACGCAAACCAGGACCTTCAACTCGGTAGCAGTGGTTAACGCAGAAGGGGTGATCATCGCGGTGTCACCAGAAACACTGGATGTTAAAGGGGTTCAACTGACCTCGAAGGACTCGTTGCAATCACTTCATGCGCAGCAGCCATTGGTCACTGAGCCGTTTGTGTCGCCCGCAGGGAATTATCTGATCAGCATTTCTCACCCGATATTTTCTGATCAAGGCGTCTATCAGGGCTACGTGTCCGGCACGATTTATCTTGAAAGAGACAACATCCTTTATCGAATTCTTGAAAAACATGGCTACAAGGATCGTTCTTACCTCTATGTGGTTGACCACAATAAAACGCTTATTTTTCATCCTGATAAATCTCGGATCGGTGAATCCATTGCCAATAATGCGGCGATTGATTCTGTTAGTGAAGGAGAGTTAGGGGTAAAAGATATCGTGAACTCAAAAGGAGTGGATATGTTGACGGGCTTTGCTCCGGTGCAAACAACTCATTGGGGGATTGTGGCACAGCGTCCCAAGGCCGCCGTTATGGCCGAACTCGATAAACAAATGCAGGATGTTTTTGTGGTGACCATTCCTATTGGCCTTTTGACACTGCTTGTGATTTGGGTGTCAGCGATATTCATATCTCGTCCATTATGGCACCTCGCGCGCCGCGTCACCGCAATCGAACATTCAGATACAATGAGAGAGATAAATCAAATCCATTCCTGGTATTTTGAGGTAGCGAACCTCAAATCGGCTATCTTGCGTGGCTTTGGTAAGTTGTCTCATCAATTGGATAAACTGCATGCAGACAGTCATAGTGATGCGATGACCGGGCTGTTGAACCGCCGGGGAATGCTTAAGGCGCTCGATGCACTAACGGTAAAAAACGTGCCGTTTTCTGTTCTGGCTCTGGATATTGACTACTTTAAGCGAGTGAATGATTCGTATGGTCATGATGTCGGTGACGAACTGATCATTGCCATCGCTGAGCAAATGCAAAAACAAGCCAGACAGGAAGATATACTTTGCCGAGCGGGTGGTGAAGAGTTCCTTATTTTTTTGGCCAATACGGACATCAATAATGCGTATGAGGTTGCTGAGCGAATTCGCAGTGCTATTGAAGATCACGATTTCGCTACGGTCGGGCGTATCACCGTATCGATTGGTGTAGCTTACTGGCCAGCTGGTGATGTGAGAATGGAAGCAAGCCTCAAGCAAGCGGATATTGCGTTGTACCAGGCAAAACACCAAGGGCGAAACCGGACACAAGTCGCTCAGACAGATTGAAATATTGTTCATGTTATGGGAGAAGTTAGATGACAATAGAAATCCAGCAACAAGTTCCCAAGGCGGATGAATTCTGTGTCTTACGTATAAAAGCCGGATTGTCTGAAAAGTCGATCCAAGCGGCTGAAATCGGGTTACCCAACTCGTTGTATGGGGTCTCTATCCGAGACGACGGTCAGTTAATCGCTATGGGAAGAGTTGTTGGCGATGGTGCTTGTAATTTTGAGATCGTCGACGTGGCAGTGGATCCAGATTATCAAGGAAAGGGGTTGGGGCGGAAAGTGGTGGAATATATAGACCGTTATCTAACAAAGAACACTCTGCCAGGTTCCTATGTGTCTCTGATAGCCGATGAGCCCGGGTTTTATGAAAAACTTGGTTATCGGCTGGTCGCACCTAATTGTCATGGCATGAGCAAAAAATTTGTCGTGCAGTCTTGAATCACAAAACTCTACTAACCTATCGCTGGAAAAACAGGTTCGCTCAAGGTGACCAAGCGTTCGGCTCCGGCTTAAATGTCCTGACGGAGGCCTTTTGACGAACAAAAATCCGAGAGAGCTCGATATCGACATCGGCAATCGACACATCGCTATTCAACGCAGGTATGATGCGTTAGGTGCGTTTAATGACCTATTAATTGCTGTCTGGTTTCTGGTTGGCAGCTTTTTCTTTTTGAACAACTCTTTAGTTGAGAGCGGGACTTGGCTGTTTATCGTCGGTAGTGCCCAATTAATCATCAAACCAGCAATCAAACTGACCAGTTTGGTTCATTTGGGAAGAATTCAAAAGCGGGCGTAATGTGATGGCTTTTGCCTCACTTTTTTACCTGTGTATCTGAACAGATGGGATGTAAACCCATCTGTAGCCCGATTAAGCAGCAATGAACGTTATAATTACAGTGCCCAATACCAATGTCATCACATTTTCCAGAATGTCACAGAAGGTTAGCGATATATGCAACATTTTCTAATGTTGAAATACGGCATAATAGAAAGGGTAAAAACGGCTTTTGGCTGTATAGGTA